>JAFGRV010000187.1 GCA_016934975.1 Spirochaetales bacterium
CTTGATAAATAATACAAAGAATACCCAAACAAAGAATGAGTATACCCGGAAGACGTTTAACCAGAATAAAACGGCAGAGCGAAAATAAAGGATCTTTTTGCGATGAAGTAAGGAAGGCTATGATTTTTTTTAAATGAGCGATCAATACAATAGAAAAAACTCCAATCCCGATACAGCAGACAGTACAAAGGAAAGTGATACTCCAAAACAAGGGCCAGTAGAAAAACCTCTTATAAAAATAAATAATAACAATAAACCACCAGACCCCATAAACACCGAGAATTATTCCGGAAGAAATAACAAGTTTAATTTTTGCGAGAAAAGTATCTTCATTCCGGGGTGTTTGAGTAGTACCGTTGGAAGTGTCTTTTGTATGGATAAAAAGTAATAAACCGTATCCTATGAGCCCGGCAGGCCCGGCAACATGAATTAATTCAAGGGCATAAAAATAATCACCAAGAATGGTCTGATAAAGAAAAGAATAGACCGCCGATATAAAAGCGATAAATAACAGCAATAAGCCGTATTTTTGTGCCTCTTTTCCTTTCATTATAAAGAATAAACCTCCGGAAATGACCCCCGGGAGTGCGAAGATAAAAAGAGTGAAGACTTCAGATACTAATCCGCACAAAAGAGCAGAAGCGAATCCCCAGATAAAAAAAGAAACAGTATTCTTGTTGATAACCCCCCCCTCTTAAAACTTATGTGTCGATGAATTAAAAATAATCGAGACAACACCAAGGATTATGGAAATTAATCCCAATATAATCTGAATAGTACCGAGGATACGAATGTGCGCCTGTGCTTTCAGCTTCAAATCATCGGGAACCCTGTCAATAATATGAATTTGAATCATCCCGAATCCCGTAAGAAAGCCGGTCATTGCAGCACAAATTCCGGCAACATTATATATGAGCCAATACACTATCCATCCCATAGAAAGCCAGGTAACGGAAATAATGTATGAATGGATGATAAGAAAAATACCGCATATGCAGATAAAAAAACCTGAAATCAAGAGAATATTTGTAATAGTTCTGTTAATCTCTATGACATTCTTTATAATTCTCGTGTATATTCCCGGCATGCATAACACACCGCCGGCAATGGCGACAATCCCAGCCATGAGATGCATGGTCACCTCCCTTACATGACACCTGATATAATTATCAATCATAACCTGCCATGATTACAAATTCAAGGAGAAAAAGCATGATAAATGCATAATCTAAAGATACTTCCCGGACATTTCTCATGTATAAAAAAAATATTTGAAATATAACTAAAAATCTCTTACAATCAACTTATATACTTACAACTATACAGACAATTTTTCAAATTGTCTGTATTTCCAATTAAGGTGAGAGCTAATGAATAAAAAATTACAAAAGATACTATGCATTATTTTTTTAATCTTCTTTATTGTATGGAGTGCAACAGGTGAAACTATTGTAAAACCGGGATCATGGCACACAATACGATGGGGGGAAACACTCATAGAAATAGCCCGACACTATTCGATTGAGCCGTCAAGGGTAGCAAAAGCAAATAATATATTCGACTGGAATACTATTTACGCGGGAAGTACTCTCTGGATACCGGGTAATGAAATGATCAAAGTATATATTTATAAAGTGAAAAAGGGAGATACCCTGGCGGATATTGCACAGCAATTTAACATCGATATGTGGGAAATCGCGGGGCTTAATAATATCTATAATATGAATCTTATTTTTGAGAATCAAACACTTTACATACCAGTATCAAAATAGTACATTACCATCGATGGTGTGGTTCATGAACCAGGAGTATTTCAGGCAGGAACCTCACATGCTAAATAGGCTATTAAATCTTTGTTTTTTGGAAAAAAACAAAGATTTAATAGCCAAACGCAGGTTCACATGAAATCAAAAATTTTCATAACGGCAACCTAGTGATATATTAATTATTTGGGTTGCCGACGCAGCCTGCGTAATTAATGACATTATCAATATTTCAGATGAAAATGATAATAATTCAACTTTAAAAAATGGAGATCACAATATGATTCCCCACATTGATTCAGTAATTGTAGAAAACGTCTCTCCCCAGATTGATGGGGGAAAATTTCCGGTCAAAAGAACCGTGGGAGATACCTTTCATGTAAAGGCTGATGTTTTTTCCCATGGCCACGAAAAGATCAGAGTTGTTCTGCGTATCCGGAAAACCGGTGAAAAAAAGTGGACGGAAATCGAGATGATTCCGGAAATAAACGATCGCTGGGAAACCTCGTATGTCCTTACGGAAAACACCACATATGAATATACCATATTTGCCTGGCGGGATCCCTTTTTATCCTGGGCAGAAGAACTTGGAAAAAAATATGAATCGGAACAGGATATTACAAGCGAACTTCTCGAAGGAAAAAAGCTCATAGGAAACGCATCAATCAAAGCAGATAAAAAAGAAGCGGGGTTTTTTAAACAAATCCTCTCATATTTTGATAAGGAACTCGAACCCTTTCAAACAACAGAAGATTTATTAAAGATGGTTGATGATATTGAAAAACGGATAAAAACGGATAAACCGGTGGAAACACAGTTACATAAAATGAGAGGATTACTTGAAGACCTTATCCACGAAAAATCCCTTATACCCCCCTCTCAGGATCCGGTTAAGGAAATAATTCTGGGCGAAGAACTTAAAGTTATGATGATGAAGTACCCGGACCAATCGGATTACGGAGAATATGACAAAATCTTAAAAGTGTTTGTCAACCGCAAACAGGCGGAATATGGTTCCTGGTATGAAATGTGGCACAGATCCCAGGGGAAAATCGAGGGAAAAAGCGCGACCTTTGACGATATGATAAGCCGCCTTCCGGAAATCCGGGATATGGGATTTGATATAATCTATCTTCCTCCTATTCATCCCGTGGGTATAACAAACAGAAAAGGGCCAAATAACAGCCTTATCTGTCCCCCGGGCAATCCCGGAAGTTCCTTTGCCATCGGGAACAAACACGGGGGTCATATGGCAGTAAACCCCGAATTCGGAACCCTGGAAGATTTCAGACGATTTATTACGGAATGCACGAAAAACAATATGGAGATAGCCCTTGATCTTGCATTACAGACATCCCCGGACCATCCGTGGGTAAAAGAGCACCCCGAATGGTTTTATCACCGTCCCGACGGGACAATCAAATACGCGGAAAATCCCCCGAAAAAATATGAGGATATCTACCCTCTTAACTTTAATACCGGAGATAAAGAGGGCTTATGGATGGAAATACGGAAGATCGTACGGTTCTGGATGGAACAGGGCGTACGGATTTTCAGGGTTGATAACCCCCATACAAAACCCGTTTATTTCTGGCAGTGGCTTATCGATGATATACACAAAACAGATCCTGATATCATCTTTCTTTCCGAGGCTTTTACAAAACCCAAAATGATGAAAATATTGGCAAAAGCTGGTTTTACCCAAAGCTATACCTATTTTACCTGGCGGAATTTCAAACAGGAACTGGAAGAATATTTTACCGAACTCACTCAAGACAGCGTATCCGAGTTCATGATTGGGAACCTCTTTACCAATACCCCTGATATTCTCCCGGTTGTACTCCAGAATGCACCTCGGTCTGCATTTAAAATGCGTGCAATCCTTGGAGCTACATTAAGCTCAACCTGGGGCATATACAATGGGTTTGAACTCTGCGAAGGAACACCGAAGCCCGGAACAGAAGAATATCTCAATTCGGAAAAATATCAATACAAAGTATGGGATTGGGACCGGCCGGGCAATATTAAAGACTATATCGCAAGACTCAATAAAATCAGAAAGGAGAATCCCGCACTTCAACACTACAAAAACCTGAAATTTTATAAGACCGAAAATGATAATATCATCTTTTATGGGAAAATGACTGAAAACAAACAAAATATCATTTTTGCCGCGGTCAATCTGAATCCATACAAAAAGCAGGAGTCCTTTGTCTATGTTCCTGTGGAAGATTTATTGATTCAACCCGATGAATCGTATCAAGTCATCGACTTAATCACAGGTCAAAAATTTTACTGGAAAGGTTCTAAAAACTTTATCAGCCTGGATCCGGATAAAGAACCTGCTCATCTTTTACGTGTCAACAAATGGTCATACAAAGAACAGGATTTTGATTATTACTATTAACAACTCTTTTCCTTTACTCTCCCCGGGGGAATTGAGTACCTTATAGAAAGAGGCTGAGAGTGATGATTAAAAAAGTTTTATCCTTTTTTGTTGTAAGTATAGTTATTCTTTCATGTGCAGGTGATGCGGAAAAATCGAAGGAAGATAAATCTTTTCCAGGTGCAGATACAAAGGAGGATTCTATGACACAAACAAACTACGCAACATTTGGGGGCGGATGTTTCTGGTGCACGGAAGCAGTTTTTAAACATATTGATGGTGTTATTCGTGTGGTATCCGGCTATGCCGGCGGAATCAAAAAAAATCCTACATACGAGGAAGTATGTTCGGGGCTCACCGGTCACGCAGAGGTAATTCAGATTGAATATGACCCGGATATAATCACTTACCAGGCTTTACTGACCCTCTTCTTTAAATCACATGATCCCACATCATTAAACAGACAGGGGGCTGATACAGGAACCCAGTACCGTTCTATTATCCTCTATCATTCGGCTGAACAAAAAGAAATGGCTCATGAGTATATAGAGGAAATAAATAATAACGGTCTTTATTCAAAAGATATTGTCACCCAGGTCGTGGAATGTAAAGAATTTTTCCCGGCAGAAGAATATCATCAAAATTATTTTGAGAAACATCCAGATCAGGGATATTGCAGAATCGTCATAGCACCAAAATTACAAAAACTCGGTCTTTTAAAAAAATAGAAGGCTCTGTGAGGAGAAGACGAAGCTATTAAACGTTGGAGAATCCTGATTTACTCGGATTTATTTGACGATTTATATGAATTTTTACGGCGAAGTGCATCTTCATGTTTTTTAACCTGCTGCATGAACTCGTTCCAGACTTCCATTGCATTGTTAAAAACTTCACTCCTGGAACACATACTATCATTGAGGAGAAAATGTTTATACCCCAGGATTTTCAATAAAAGTAAATCGGAAAGATCGGACATCGAGACCCCTTCCTCCTTTTCAATCGAAGGAAGAATCTGGGAAGCAACAATAGCCTGGGGATCTTTTTTAATAATAATCCTCAAGGCAGTTATAATCTCTATCTTTTTTACACCAAGATGGACAAACAAATCATTTCGTGCTGCCATGAGTCTCACTCTTTGATAATTAATAGGAAATGCTTTCTTGACAAAGGCGAGCCCTTTTTGAGATTCGATTTTTGCGATGATAGATGCCTTGGAATCATAATTAATGAGTTCTCTGAGATCATTCTCATCTTCAACAAAAGAGAGCATATAATTATGTATCCCGCATTTTTTTGCAGCTTCTATATATTCAAGATCATTCTCCGTGAGATAGCAATCCACTTTTAATGAGGTATCTAAGATATTAAGGGATTCCCCGACCTCCGGCATGACTTCAGGTTGGCTGGCGAGAATCAGGATATTATCGTTTTCTATATCAATTACCCGGGTACTGATATCCCGGTAATAAATATCAAAAGGAATTTTTGATGTTATCGAATGATTTAGTGTTATTCGGGTTTGGGGATAATACGATATATTTACAATTCGTAATTGCCTTGTTTTTAAATCCAGCCATAATCGTTTACTTGCGCATTTTTCTTTTAATGACATAAGAAGATCTGTTTTTGAATTTTTTACAGGAATTGATGTATTTAATCTCAAAGCATCAACAAGGGGATGTTGTATTACATCATCAATATGATGAGTATAAGGGGACAAACTTGCAATAATCATTCAATGACTCTTCCTTATCTTATAACATACCAAAATTGTTTATATTTTAAAAGCATTTTTTTAATAAAATTAATCCGAATTTTTTCCCCTGAGGTCCACAATGAATATAATTGAGGGCATTGGGGAAACAAAAAAACCTCGTTTTATTACGAGGCTGTATCACGTGAGATACAACATGTCTGCTCCTATCGTTTCCCAAAGAGCCGTATTTTAATTTCGCTTTAGCTTTACAATAAAAGCATAAACATATAACCTCTTCTTTGAGGCATATTTCGACAGAGTCGAATTCCGATCTTTTTTAAGAGGTGTATTTCGACTCCGTCGAATTCCAATCTTTTTTAAGAGGTGTATTTCGACTCCGTCGAATTCCGATTTTTGTATAATAGAGGTGTGTGATGAAATATCAACTTGAGACTATTCCGATTTGGGAAAGTTATGAGGCAGAGACAGAATGCCCCCTTTGTTACCTGGAAGATAAATTTGAAAAATATAACCTTTCCTTTTTCCTCGGAGGTTCGGTAATGGAACCGGACATAAGGGAAAGAGTGAATGAATCAGGATTTTGTCCTGTTCATTTTGGAATGTTGTTTAATGAAGGAAATAAACTGAGTCTTTCACTCATGACACACACCCATTTACGGCTGGTATTAAAAAAATTAAAAAAGTTTGAAAATAAACCTGTCGCGAAGAATTGCAGCGAGTTTATTTCATCACTTAAAATAATAAAGAATGAATGTGCATTATGCAATAAATTAGAAGAAACACTGAAACGCTACACCTTTACCATCGTTTATCTCTGGAAAAAAGAGGAAGATTTCAGGAAGACCTTTATAAACTCAAAAGGCTTCTGTCTTCCACATTTTGCGGATTGCGCTGCCATGGCAAATGAAGTACTCACATTAAAAAGAAAAGACTTATTTCTCACCGAGCTTTACCAGCTTCAACTACAAAACCTTGAAAGAATAGAAGAAGAAATACTCTGGTTTACTCAGAAATACGATTATAGAAATACGGATAAGCCCTGGAAAAACTCAAAGGACGCCCTTAAACGCACGATACAAAAACTCACCGGTAAAACAATGTGATAAGCATCATCTTAATTTGGATCCAAATATAAAAGGGATAAAATGAATTGATATTTCAATCTTATTATTGAAAAGGATCGCAAAAGTGCTATAATTAATGGTGTATTCAGCAGCATAGGAGGTTAATTATGCGGAAAGCACTATTTTTATTAATTTTAATCGCACTTCCCTTTATGGCATTTGCAGAGTTACAAATTGGGCCGACAGCGCTTTATAATGTCATTTTTGCACCGGATGAAGCCAGATCGGTAGGTATGTATGCAAGAGACGAAGGTATTTCTTTGGCTGATCTCACCTTTGGATTAGATACCCGCCTTAAAATCGGGATATTTCAGGGCAGCGCAATAGCTCTTTTTAGCCCACCGGCGGGAGAATTGCCCACGGAAGCAGAAATATATCTTGACGCGGGAATTGCACTTGATATTCTTTTCCTTCGATTGGGAATCGGAGTCGGACCAAACCTGATTATTGCCTTTGATGAAAATATCGATAAGCCGGTTTTCTTAGGGGGTAATGTTAAAATCAGTGCAGATATTATGCTCGGTGGGATTGCAGTGAGTGTTAATTATCTCATGTATTTACCGGAGTTCAGTAAAGAAGCCCTCGATTATCTCACCAACAACCTGGAAGGAAATATCGGGGTTTCAATTCTTTTTAAATTATAAACCATTTGATATCATTAAAAAAAGCTGCCTTTTAGAAGGGCAGCTTTTTTTTGTATTGTCACTTTTATCAATCTCGCTTTATACGATCAGGATGAAAAAAAACCTTCTTGACATCCGGCTTTTTTTCTTTTAGGTTAATCATCATACTATTAAAACTACTGATAAAAGGAGCAACTATGCCCAAAATAGGAATAATTGGTGGTTCCGGTCTTGATAATCCGGATCTTTTGGAAAATCCGACATCTGTCTCTGTTCAAACACCTTATGGCGCACCAACCTCGGAATTAAAACGCGGTAAAATAAAAGGAGTTGATATTGTCCTGATTGCCCGGCATGGCCGGGAACATACGATTTCTCCGACCAACGTTAATTTCAGGGCGAATATCCACGCATTAAAAGAACAAGGATGTACCCACATACTCGCAACGACTGCGGTGGGAAGTCTGCGTGAAGAGATTGGGAGAGGACATCTTGTGATTCTTGACCAGTTTATTGATTTTACCCGGTTACGAAATCTTTCTTTTTTTGATACCTTTGAGCCGCATAATCCCAAACACACACCTATGGCAGAACCCTTTTCTCCTGAACTCAGGTCTCTTTTAATAAAGACGTGTAAAGAGTTAAGTATTACCTTTCATGAAAAAGGAACCGTCGTCACTATCGAAGGCCCCCGATTTTCTACAAAGGCGGAAAGCAAGATGTTTCGGATGTGGGGTGCGGATGTTATTAATATGAGCATCGCACCGGAAGCAGCCCTGGCAAATGAAGCTGAAATCCCCTATGCAGCTGTGGCAATGAGTACGGATTATGATTGCTGGAAAGAAGACGAGGAACCGGTAACCTGGGACCAGATATTGAAAATATTCGGGGAAAATGTTGATAAAGTGACAAAACTACTTATCAGCATAATTCCAAAAATAAAATAACATTATTTTTATGTAATCCCTTGACATTATCTATAATAATATGTTAATTACTACTAAACTGATAGTAATAGTAGTAATTAAAGAGGTATTATGAAAATTTCAAAACGGTCCAGATATGGTATTAGAATGATCCTCGAACTTGCCCTTCATTATGGAAAAGAACCACTGCAAATCAGTGAAATCGCACAAAAAGAGGAAATCTCCCCAAAGTACCTTGGACAGCTTATTATCCCTTTAAAACATGCAGGGTATGTTTCTTCCATACGCGGTGCATATGGCGGATATGTTCTTGCAAAACCCCCTGAGAAAATAACCATTAAAGAAATATTTACATTACTTGAAGGTCCTGTTTCTTTAACGGAATGCACAACAAATCCGGATATTTGTAAACGGACGGCGATCTGTTGTACCAGGGATATCTGGAAACTCATATCTGACCGGATTTCCGGATTATTAGATACCATCACTTTAATGGATTTGGTAGAGGATACGAAAAAAAAGCAGAGTATGATCGCATTTACCTATCAGATTTAATCGTGTTTACATATAAGGAGGAAACATATGGCAGACAAAAAAAATTATAATTTTGAAACACTTGTTCTTCACGGAGGTCAGGTTCCTGATTCCGACACCTTGAGCAGGGCTGTTCCGGTATACAGGACTTCATCATATCTTTTTAAAGATACAAAACACGCGGCAGATCTTTTTGCCCTCAAAGAATCGGGAAATATCTATACAAGGATAATGAACCCGACTCAGGATATTCTTGAAAAAAGAATGGCCCTCCTGGAAGGCGGTATAGGAGCTCTTGCACTTGCTTCCGGAACATCGGCAGTGTTCTATTCAATAATTAACCTCTGCTCGGCAGGAGACGAGGTGATTTCCGCTATCAACCTTTACGGGGGAACGTATACCATGTTCAGCAGCATTTTACCCCAATTTGGTATTACAACAAAATTTGTGACACCCGGGGAACCGGAACACTTTGCCCGGGCTCTCACGGAAAAAACAAAAGCCATTTACATCGAGGCGATCGGGAATCCCGTTTTGGAGATTGCCGATATTACTTCAATCGCGGATATCGCTCACAACGCAGGAATCCCCCTTATTGTTGATTCAACCTTTGCTACTCCGTATCTTTTGCGTCCCATTGAGCATGGTGCCGATATTGTGGTCCATTCCCTTACAAAATGGCTTGGGGGGCACGGAACAGCAATCGGCGGTATTGTGATTGATTCGGGAAACTTCCAATGGGCGGGGAATAAAAAATTCCCCCTGTATAACGAACCGGACGAAAGCTATCATGGCATCCGTTGGGCTCACGATCTTGGAGACCTGAATCCCGCCGCCTTTATTATGCGGATGAGAGTGATTCCATTACGCAACCTCGGGGCGTGTATTTCCCCTGATAATGCCTGGATGTTTTTGCAGGGAATTGAAACCTTACCCCTCCGGATGGAACGGCATTGCGAAAACGCACTCAAGGTGGCTCAATACCTTTCTACTCACTCAAAAGTTTCCTGGGTTCGATATCCCGGCCTGGAATCCGATCCTCATCACAATCTTGCTTTGAAGTATCTTAAGAAAGGATTTGGCGGCATGGTTGTCTTCGGAGCACAAGGGGGCAAAAAAGCAGGAGAAAACTTTATAAACAATGTACGGTTATTTTCTCACCTTGCAAATGTCGGTGACGCAAAAAGTCTCGCCCTTCATCCTGCAAGCACAAGCCATTCCCAAATCCCGGAAGAAGAACAATTAAAATCCGGGCTTAAGCCGGAATTAATACGGCTTTCTATCGGACTTGAGCACATAGATGATATACTGAATGATCTCGAAGCAGCGCTGAAATAAAAGTTTTTTTCAGATAGGATGGTTTATACTTGTAAGAAAAAATCCACCTGAAAATTCCATTCAGGGAATGGCGGTGGCTTTCTATTGACAGGAAACGGAGGATGAATGATGATTGTTATTCCAAAAGATTATCACATTAAAGAAGCATTAGAGAATTCCCGGATTCTTTGTATTGATAAGGACAAGGCCCTGAAAGAAGATATCCGGGCATTACGAATAGGGATTTTAAATATCATGCCGAAAGCAGAAACATATGAATTCAGCATTCTGCATCCATTAGGAAAGTCTGTTATGCAAATAGAACCGATCTGGATACGACTGAAAACCCACAATTACCTGAGCAGCGACCAGGATCACTTAAAAAATGCCTATGTCACTTTCGAGGAGGCTATCAAATATGATCATTTAGACGGTCTGATTCTGACCGGCGCCCCGGTAGAAGAAATTCCTTTTAAAGAGGTTTCCTACTGGGAGGAAATGAAGCGGATATTAAAATATGCACGGAATAATATTGCCTCTACCCTGGGAATGTGCTGGGGCGGACTCGCTCTGGCAAAGTTCCTGGGAATCGAAAAAATCCAATTCGAACAAAAAGTTTTCGGAGTGTATGAAACCCGCAGCCTCGATCCGCATCACCGTATAACCGGAGATATGGATGATATTTTTTTCTGCCCACACAGCAGCCACTCCGGCATCAGCGACGAAGTACTGGAATTGGAACGGGATAAGGGAAAAATAATTTTATTAGCATACGCGGAAGGAGCCGGTTATACAATTTTTGAGAGTGTCGACCACAGATTTATCATGCATCTTGGGCATCCTGAATATGAACCGGGAAGACTTATCGAAGAATATCAGCGGGACCAAAAAAAGGGGAGAAAAGATGTTTCTCCCCCTGTAAATATCGATCTGCAACATCCACTCAACCGGTGGCGGGGCCACCGGAGTGAATTCTTTTCACAATGGATTAAATATATCCATGAAACAACATCATTCTAAAAATCTTTAGATTTTCTTAAGCTCAATTGCCTTAAGATTTCCGTAAAATCTTTCAACCAATTCGATTCCCTGTACGGCACATGTATATGAACCGGGAGCAAGATCTATCGATCCGACTTCTACCTTATAAAAATCAGACCATTCATATGTATCAGGCATGATAAATGTTAATGTCTCACCATTAATGGTGACACCGATGGTAGAACCGGCAAATTCGGAAGCACACGATACGCTCGCGTAAACCATATATTTTCCTTTAACCGCAATATCAAAATTCCAGGTTATGATATCACCGGGATCTGTCCAATAGCCGACATTTCCCCTGTCATCACCCTCTTCATAAACAAGCTGAGCATCGGTAGTGAGTTGTGCATCAATTGAGTCAAGGTAAATAGGTGGTACTTCTTTTGGTGTGGAAACACAGGAAAAAAGCATAATCGCCAATAGTACCATAGACATAAAAACAAACTTCTCTTTCATGTTAAACTCCTTTGTTAATTATGATAGTTATAAATACAGACTTCACTGATATCAATCTTATCCTATTTTTAAAAAAACTGTCAAGAGTGTAAAAGAAATTCACTTGTGACTCATCGTTCGATAATGAACATCTCTTGTTTCATTCCGAACAGACTTATAAAAATACTTTCCCGCTTTCACCTCACCGGATACTCCGTTGAGGAGTTTACCGGGGAATTCATGAACACAGAGACATAAAACCGGTATGAAAGGCATGGTAAACCACACTTTTGCATCAATATACACATGGTATACAAATTGCAGGGTATATAAAGCCAAAATAACTTCTCTCTTACGCATCTATTATGCTTGCTTTTTAGGGGAGTTGATTTTAAAATTTTAATTGCAGGGAGTTATGAAGCTTAGTAATAATTACAGGGCGCGCATACTTATCAGCCTTCTCTTTATCATCTGTCAGTCAATAACTCCGCTCTTTACATATTCAGATCATTATTCGATGGATGTGACTCTTGGTTTTTCACAAGTCCTTACATGGGGCCATTTTTTTCCTGTTACTATAAAAATTAAAAATGAGAAAGAACCGGGCACAGGAAAACTTGTTCTGGAGACGATAAAAGGAAGCTCCTATGGAGACAATCTCACACATACGCACTATTCACAAAACATCATCCTGGGCATGGGTATAACAGAAGAGTATTCGTTTGTTATCGAGAACTGGAATTTTGCCTTTCCCCTGACCGTCAAGCTTTTTATAAACGACGATCTCGTGCTGCAAAAGGAGGTTGATGTTCTTCCGTTTGTGACATCATCCCGAATCATTCTCTGCTTAAGTTCCCGTCCGATCCGGATCTTTCCCGATCACTCTCCTATGGATGGTCAAACAATACAGGTGGTCTACCCGGCTGCCGCCAGCCTTCCATCGTCGCTTCAGGGATATGATATGGTAGATATGATTGTCGCCTATGATGAGCCTGTAAAGCCATTATCCGACGATCAGATGACCGCGCTAAGAGAATGGATCTCCCGGGGAGGAACCATTGTTCTGTCCAACAAACTGCTCACAGGCCCTTTTAAAGAACTTATTACAGTAAAGACCAACGGGTTTATCCGGAGAACCAGACTCCCGTCTCTTACAAATACCTATAAAGAGGATCTTCCCCAAGGTTCCGGCTTTCCACTTCTCATGATAACTTCTTTTGAGGGGGATATTGTTTTTAAAGATGATTCAATACCCCTGGTCATCCGGAAATCCTATAATCAGGGTTCAGTATATCTCTGTTCATTTGATTTTGGTATATTCCCGTTTTCGGAATGGAAGGGCCGTTTTTCCTTCTGGAGGGACATCCTCGGCCCGGCCAAAGATAATACCGATCCGGAAAATATTTATACCGAAAGAAATTTCGAAGAGGAATCATTTCATGCTTATGCATCACATCTGCCGGATTCTCTGAATATAAATTTTACTTTTTTTTATATCCTGATTTCCCTCTATGCCGGAATAGTTCTATTTATTATTTTTTTACCAAACAACGTTCTCTCTAAAGTGAATAATGCTTTGAAATGGCAAAGTATAGCAGTTATTGCATGTCTTTTTATCATTGGAGGATGGCTGGTCTCCTCCCCTCTTCTCATCCCCCATAATTTTTACTATACCGATATTGCTGTTATTTCACACAGCAATAACATAATGTACGGGGATATCGATTACTCTATCGGGCTGTTCTCATTTAAAAACAAAACCTATGATATTACCTATCCCGGAGATATCAGCAATGTCCGTCTTCTCCTGCCAACTAACGATAAGCGGACGGCAAAAACAATCGAAATCGAGGCGCAAAAAACAATCAAGGGAATAAATCCGGGAAAGTGGGGTTCGATTCAAATAGACACAAGAGGAACGATAAAGTTCCCGGTCACCACATCTATCGTCCGACACTCATCAGACTATTCACCGGAATACTCGATAGATTTGGAGAATAAAACCGAATTCACGATTCAAGACGCTCTTCTTGTATTGAAAAATGTACTGTACCCCATCGGAACCATTCCTCCCGGAATCGTGATACAAAGAAAATATTCCCTTCCGGATAGTATAAGAACATCTGAAACAATAGAGACTTTTTCTCCGGTAAAAAAGGCTGCGTTTCAGACTTACCTGGAACCTCTCAGAAGCAGGATGAATGAAACCGATGCATATATCACCGGGTGGATCGCTAAACTTCCCGACCCGCCTCTTTTTGTCCAAAAAGGTACATGTGCGGATGAAATCTGTCTGGTAAGAATAAAGGTAA
>JAFGRV010000188.1 GCA_016934975.1 Spirochaetales bacterium
GTGTTGAATTCCAATTGTAATAGGCTAGGGTGATTTTCAACTCCGTTGAATTCCAATTGTAATAGACTAGGGTGATTTTCAACTTCGTTGAATTCCAATTGTAATAGGCTAGGGTGATTTTCAACTCCGTTGAATTCCAATTGTAATAGACTAGGGTGATTTTCAACTCCGTTGAATTCCAATTGTAATAGGCTAGGGTGATTTTCAACCGTGTTGAATTCCAATTGTAATAGGCTAGGGTGATTAGATATGGTAAAGAACTCACGACCAACAATCGCATTTCTCACTAATTTCTTTACGAATGATCTCATAAGCAGTACAGTCTGGTCAGGTATTTACAGCACGACAAAAGAACTGGATATAAATATTTTTTGTTTCCCGGGGATTTCTCCTTATTCACCCCGGGAATTTGAATCCGGGGCAAATTCCCTTCTAAGCTTTGTTCATAAAAAAACAATTGATGGAATAATTATCTGGGGAGGGACGATGTGGGGTTATTCCAAACCCGAACATGTTATGAGGTTTTATAAACAATTCAGTGATTATGCTTTAGTAAATATCGGACCGGTCATAAAAGGTCTGCACAATATTACGATTGATAACTATAAAGGGATGTTCGATGGGTGTATACATTTGATAGAACACCATGGTTACCGGCGGATCGCGTTTATCAGGGGACCGGAGTCACAGGGGGAAGCCGAACTCCGTTTTGCAGCCTATAAAGACGCCCTTAAGAAAAACAACATTTCCATTGATCCCGACCTCATAATAGATGGTTTTTTTGTCAGGGAGTCCGGAAGTGAAGGTATTAAAATATTGTTGGATGAACGTCATGCCAAATTTGAGGCAATAGTGGCAGCCAGCGACCTTATGGCGTTAGGTGCTATCGCGGAATTAAAATCCCGGGGAATAACTGTGCCCGGAGATATAAAAATCGTCGGGTTTGATGATATAGCGGAGAGTCAATATCAAAAATCACCTCTCACAACAGTGAAACAGCCCTTTAAAGAATTAGGGAAGGTGGCGGTAGAAACACTTCTATCCTTGCTTTCCGGTAAAGAATGCAAAGAAATTACCCTTATTCCATCACACCTCATTATACGTCAATCATGTGGCTGTTTAGATCCATTATTAATAACATCGACAGGAGAGGAAAAAAAAGTTTTCTCCGGGACCGGAAAGAGAAATGGATTATTAGATAAAGATAAAATAATCACGGAAGTCCTCACGGATATGAAATCTTCAAAAGAGACAGAAAAAACCGAAAAAATTATTATCGAGAATCTTGTGAAGGGGATAATCAAAGAATTGGACTTTGATGAAAAAGATGTATTCCTCCCACTTGTATTCGATGAAATCCTGAAATTAAATACAAAGAACGATATGATGATGTTTAACACACTACTCACATCTATACGGGACATTATTCATTCTTTTATGTCCGAAGATCCGAAACGAATAATTGCAATGGAAAATCTCTGGCATAAAGCCAGGAAAATTACCGAGGAATACTCCGAGAGACTGAATAAATTTGAAAATTTAAATACCGAAAATAAGAATATACTTTTACAAAGAATTAATCGGAGACTCGTTGCTACTTTTGATATCGATGAGTTTATGAATATTATTGCCCGGGAATTTCCACGCCTTGGAATAAACACCTGCTTTTTATCTTTATATGAAAATCAATCCAAATCCCTGGAAAAATCCGGTTTAAAACTTGCCTATATAAATAAAAACCGCATCAACCTGGTTCATAAAAAAATTATCTATTCTTCCTATAAAATAATTCCGGATGAATTTATACAGAAAAACAAGAGATTTACTTATATTGTCGAATCACTTTTTTTTGAGGTCGAACAACTTGGATATATCGTATACGGAGAAGATTTTACGGACAGCTATATTTATGAGATACTGCGCACCCAATTATCCGCCGCAATAAAAGGCGCATTATTAATACAGGAAAAAGAAAAACTATTAGCGCGGCTGGAAAATCATGCCCATAATCTTCAAATGACTATGGAAAAATTAAAACAATCAAATACGGAACTGGAACAATTTTCATATATCGCTTCCCATGATCTTAAGGAACCTTTACGCAAAATCCGGTTTTTTTCAAACCGGCTCCTGAATCAATACGATAAGACTATAGATGACAAAGGGATTGATTATCTGAAAAGGATGGGAAACGCGGCAGACAGGATGCAAATTCTTATAAACAATTTACTGGACTATTCACATCTCACGACAAAAGCCCGGCCTTTCTCCCGTGTGAATCTCTCTCTCATAGTTCAGGAAGTGTTAACCGATATTGAACTCCTTATCGAACAAAAACAAGCCGTGATTAACATAGACGAACTTCCTTTTATCGATGCTGATCCGAATCAAATACAGCAACTCTTCCAGAATTTACTCACCAATGCATTAAAATTCAGCAAGCCCGGAAAACACCCCCAAATAAAGATCAGTCATTCTTTTCTCAATGAGCAGAACATAACATATTGTGAAATCGTTATTGAAGATAATGGCATCGGGATCAAAGAACAGTATTTTGATAAAATTTTCGGCATCTTTCAGCGGCTCCATACCCGGAAGGAATATGAAGGCACGGGAATAGGGCTGGCTATATGCAAAAAAGTAGTCGATCGACATCATGGCCGCATAAGCGTTGCAAGTAAAATAGGGAAAGGTACCCGGTTTATAATAATGCTTCCTGTTAACAAACCCGATGTGGATATATGATAAAAAAAAATATTTCTTTTTAATCAGTACCATGATACAATACTATCTCATTTCGCATATAACAAAATGCAAAAACCTGCGGGATTCATGCCTTACTTTGCAGATGTACCGGGATTCCCTTGCAGAATGAGACGAAAAGATAAATTAAAATGGAGGTCTTTATGTATAAAATAAGAAAAAAGTTGTTTTTTATTGTTGTTCTCTTTTTATTCACGGAAATTTGTTTATTGAGCCAGGTGTATCTTCCACCGGGAGAAACCGTAATAATCCAGGCGGAAGATGTCACGTTTACCCAGGCGGCTGTCGAATCCGACCATCCAGGGTATACGGGAAGCGGATATGTTAATTTTAACAATGAACCGGGAGGTTATATTGAATGGTCAGTGTCAGTTTCGTCCCCGGGAGACGCAGATTGCGTATTTATTTATGCAAATGCCAGTTCGCCCCGGCCTGTGGAAATAATGGCAAATGGGAGTATTGCCCTTGGAAGTATTGATTTTCCCGGCACCGGAGAGTGGACCACCTGGTCACAGGTCAGTGCAGGCTTAAGTTTAAACTCCGGTGTCAATACAATTCGTTTAACCGGGACAGGAAGCGAGGGGGGGCCGAATCTTGACCGCCTCGATATAACCATGCAAAGTGGTTCACCAATAGATCCGGGAGATGTGAACGGGGATAATTCCGTGGATATTGTTGATGCATTACTCATTGCACAGCATTATGTCGGTTTGAATCCGGATCCTTTTACTATCACCACAGCCGATGTGAATTGTGATTCTTCAGTTGATATTGTTGATGCATTACTCATTGCACAGTACTATGTCGGCTTATTACCATCTTTTTCTCCATGCACCACACCGGCACCCACACCCGAATCAACCCCTCCCCCTGCCCCTGTGACTCCTGCCCCCACACAAGTTCCAAGTTCGCAGGATCTCTATGTTTCACCTGATGGGTCTGCAAGTGCGGAGGGAACGATAAACACACCGACAACACTTGACTCGGCGATCTCCCGGATTGCAGATAACGGAACGATCTGGATGCGGGGCGGAACCTATAATTATTCATCAACCATTGTCATACCTGAAGGTAATAATGGTAAAAAACTCTACGCCTATGGGAGTGAAACCCCGGTTATCGATTATTCCGCCATGTCTTTCAGTTCATCTAACAGGGGCGTTGTACTGGCCGGTAATAACTGGCATATTCGTGACATCACCATCCGGGGTGCGGGAGACAACGGCATGTTACTCGCCGGACACAACAACACAATTGAAAACTGTCTTTTCAGCCGGAACAGGGATTCCGGTCTTCAACTATCCCGGTATAACTCGAATTATAATTCTATCAGCCAATGGCCAAGTAATAACTTGATCTTAAACTGTATATCCCGGGACAATTATGATACAGACAATGGCGAAGACGCGGATGGATTTGCCCCGAAACTCACCTGCGGAACCGGGAATATTTTCAGGGGATGCAAGGCTTTATATAATGTTGATGATGGTGTGGATTGCTACACAAAATCCGACACCGGAGGGATTGGAGCGGTGAGATTCGAGAATTGTGAAGCAAGCAATAATGGCCAGACATCAACCGGCGGCGGCACAACCGATAGTGACGGAAACGGATTTAAACTTGGTGATGACACTGCGGCGGTACAGCATTATTTAATCAACTGTGTTGCCAATAATAACAAGAAGCATGGCTATACCGGCAATGGCAACCCCGGACCGATTACCCTTATCAACTGCACCGGGACGGGTAATGGCGGTGCTCTTTTTGACAGATTATAAGAGTGGTGAAATAAAAAAGGGATGGAGAGGATGTCCATCCCTTTTCATGTTATATTGTGTCTAATAAAAAATCAAATAAAAGGAGTTATCTCTTTCCATCCCGGCGATGAGATCCTCAATTTTTCCGGTCCCGTCGTTGAGTAATTCGGGACAAAAATCCGTTATCTCGTGAGAAAATTCTTTCATATCAGCAGGTTTCTCTATAAACCGGGCCTTTATCCAGTACGATCCGGCCCCGGTTATCGTAAACCTACAGATCTGTTCCCATTTTTTCAATCTCTCAATAATCATCAATGTGGTGATATCTCTTTCCGTGTCTGCCGTCTTTTGGATGCGTATAATGTCATACTGATCATTGCTTTGAATAATTCCAAGAACATTTTTCCGGTTATCATAATTATAAAACTCTCCTGCGAGAAAAACCAGGTATCCCCTCTCTTTAAAACGACTGCTCAATAATCTCCGGGTTTCATCAGTTTTATCAAAACTGGTATAAATGTTTATTCCTTTTACATTATTATTTTCCATATAAGGTGAATTTATAATAAGCTCGGTAATTTTTTCATCTGTCATTTTTTTAATATATATGACATCAGTTTTTCCCAGACCCATGGCTTTACAGAGATTCATTTCATCCTTGCTGATTACGGCACAGGATATGAGTATGAGAGAAATAATGAAGAAGAAGGCTGCTTTTTTCATTTATTCATATGTATAGAGTCTAATCCGCTGAATACGAAAACTGCCGTACTCAAGGCGCAGATGACGACCCTGGTGGCTTTCATCGCCATTCATCCTCCGTCCCCCGGTCCAGCGGTCCCCGGTGAATTCCCCTTCATCAATAGAAAGAATTCCCGCCTGTTTTCCCTCCCGGCGTGATTCAAAGGTAATATAGACACCGGTCCCGGCAACAATAA
>JAFGRV010000189.1 GCA_016934975.1 Spirochaetales bacterium
CGAATACAGATCATCGATGGCGGCAGGACCACCGCTCAGGGACCATCCTGAGAATGTTACTTTCGCGCCCGCGCTCGCGAGGCACATGACCTCGTTATCGGTCCAGATTCCTACGGAATCTCCCTCGTTTACGGTCGCCCATTTTTCTGTAATCAAATTGCACGTTCCCTGACCGTTATCCGGACCGTATACGTAATGACTCATTGTCACGACATATGTCGACAATGTCGGCGGGGAAGGCGTGGGGGAAGGCGTGGGGGAAGGCGTCAGTTCGGTAGGCGGAACAAAAGTATTGTAATTAGCATAAATAGTGACATCGCCCTGGATGTCAGTCACGTATGTATTATTCGAATACAGATCATCGATGGCGGCAGGACCACCGCTCAGGGACCATCCTGAAAATGTTACTTTCGCGCCCGCGCTCGCGAGGCACATGACCTCGTTATCTGTCCAGATTCCTACAGAATCTCCCTCGTTCACGGTCGCCCATTTTTCTGTAATCAAATTACACGTTCCCTGACCGTTATCCGGCCCGTATACGTAATGATTCATTGTTACGACATACGTCGACAATGTCGGCGTGGGGGAAGGCGTGGAGGTAGACGTCGGTTCACTCGTTAGTGTTGGTGTGCTGTCCACATAGATCGCTGTCACGGTCACATCAGAGCCGAATTCGCTTATTGTCGTAGTGTTCAATCGCAGGTCCTCGATTGTTGCCGTTCCGGAGAGGTCCCAGAAGCTGAACGTCTTGATCAGTTCAGGTGAGACCTGGATTGTTTGAGCGGTGGTGATGGGGATGCTGCTCTCCGCAGTGACATTGACTGTTTGATTCGCCAATGTGCCGAGCGTCGAAAGGCTATTGACTGTGAGATTGTACCAATCGTCGGGATCGAGAAGTTTAAACAGGATCTCTTGTGATTTGGCGCTTGTGTCTGTATCATTGAATGCCTGAACAGTCCAGGAGTACTGTGTGTCAAATTCCAGTTCCAGATCCCAATCCCATAACAAAAAGGGGGGACTGTGCATAATTTGAAAGTCACCGATCAACATATAATAAGGATCGAGCGAATAGATACTTAAATATACACCTGTAGCATTAGAGGGATGAATCCAGTCGAAAATTAAATATTCGTAATCGTATCGATATATATTGCCAATCGGGGACAGTGGTCTGGGAATTTCGATTGCCGGAGGAGCGACATACCTGTAGCCGTATTCGATAGTCGCCGAATCCTTGCCATCGGACCCGGGGACAGTGGTAGCCCTCGTTCTGTCTTCGTCACTGAAATGGATCGTGATCGTACCATAGGGATCATCAGGTCCAAATATATCCTCTTCATACACTTTCAGCGTGATAGTATCTCTCATGCTGCTGTACCAGTGAAAAAGGCCGATTCCCCCGCCGAAATCATACCAATGATCTTTCCGATCCACTTTCTGAAAGGGAACATTGGATATGACCCTATTTGCGTCCATGGATTTGATCCAGATGTCGGGTTTTCCTCGTAATCCACCTTCATGTGTATCGGTAATGCTCATCCCGTAGACAACTTCCAAATCACCATACTCATGTATGCCGGACTTTCTCGCCGTGTCGGCTGCAAGAATGCCCGGCACTTCCTGCGGCGTGCATCGTTCATTCGGACCGAGGATAAGCGCGGGCGGGGTATTTGGAAGGGATGCATCGATTCTATGGGGATTGCCCTGCGTATCATAAGCCGTGGTTATTTCACAATCACTATCCTTGTCAACGGGTACATAGCCGACGAGAGGAACAGTCGTCCCGTCCCAGGCGTCGTAATTCAGCATATAGAATTGAAGATTCATGACGGAGGTAAGCTGTTGGATTGTGGCACTGGCATCGACCCCGGTTGCGGACTCGGCTTCCTCTTTCGTCGACTGGAGACACAACCGCTCCTGCACTGTCCGGCCGTCGGAGAGCACCTTGTCCTTGATTGCGGCGTAAAGTACTTCCGTATCCCCGTCAAAACGTTTTCCGATTTCCGTGTATAATAGGGAAAGAAACGCCGGATCCTGTACCAGGTTAACTGAAGTTAGACGCGCAAGATTGTTCAGATCAAGCGCTATTGCCGCGATTTCCTCCTCTGTCAGAATCGTCTCCGGATCAGGGTCGTTAGAAATCTGATCCTCCAAGCCATCCCCGGGCGGTATACAGGAAACGGCGGCCATGCATGCGATCGCGAATATCGCGATCAGTAGAACACTGTTTTTATTCATCTTTTTTCTCCTTTAAAGATAGAATGACCTTAAAACTTTTACCTATTTTTCATCTTTTCTCCTCATTTTAGATGATAGATATTTTTAATGGTAGCTTACTCATAATCGTCTCTCTCGGAAAAATCCGGAAAAATCGCCGATTTCCTACCATTTATACTTACTTTATTACACAAAGATAAAACAGTCAACAAAAAAAATAACCATAAATAACTCGAAATAAGTTACAAGTTAATTACGTTAAATCTCTATTTCGGACACATAAGTGGGGCCGCGCCATATACTGCCTTAGAATAATAAGTTGGCTGGCTTTGGTGTTACAAAAATGAAGTAATACATATAAGTGAGATGCAGAAAGGATTGTCAAAATAAAGAAGGTGTAGTATAAATAGGATAATTTAAATTGATACCTTTTAAGGGAGAAATTCTAATGAAATACATGAAAATTTATTATGTACCCCTGGTGAGTGCTTATAAGTATAGTCTCATCGATAAATCCCTGAAGAATCCCCGGGAAGCGAAAGACAACCTTCGTCCCCATTTATATATCTTTTATAATCCGGAGGGGAAGATTGATAAAATAATAGAATATTTTGACGGGAGTGAATTGAGTACGACAATCAATACCTATGTTGATGGTAAGCTTACAGAATCCGAAAAAATATTTTATGAAACAGGAGGCACTATTATTACCCGTTTTCTTTATTCGGAATCCCGGATAGAAAAGATCACCGAGACGGACGGAGCTCTGGAAAGCCGGCAGGTCCGTGAATTATTTGAATCGGGGAAAGTGATGGAAATTGTCGACTATGATGCCGATGGGGATATTACTTCCTGCCGTGAATTTGATGAACAGGGCAATTTGATTTTTTCCGAAGCCCCGGGATTCTGTGAAGAATATAAATATACCTATGATGATGAGAAACGAATAGTAAGCTGCGGGATATATAATGGAGATGAAAAACTGATTTCGGAAGAAAAGTATTCCTATCTTCTCGGTAAACTTCATGAAATTACGACTTATATCGATAATGTTCCGGTGGAAAAAAAAGAGTACCTCTACGGAGCAGATGATAATGTAAAATGGATACGTACATTGAATATGGATGGAGAGCTTTTATCGGAGATCGAATTGAATGCTTCCAAAGAAGAAGTGAAACATAGTGAATTTATAAACAATAAAGAGGTCTACACCTGGGAAAGACAGGACCTCGAAGATATGAACGCTCAGGTTTTCCTGGAAACCAGGTTGAATAAAGCACATACCCGTTATCATGGACCAAAGGGAGCCATGACCGCGGGAAAACGAGAAGTTGTAAAAGATGACCAGGGCCGGCCCAAAGAAGAATTACTCATAAATTATGTAAACAGAAATACGGATTTGAATTTATCATCCGAGTGTTATTATGTCTATGAATACGGAGAAGAGTAAGAATCCCGGTAAACAGATCTCTTCCTCTTCATGAGAGCATTTGCCCCTTTTCATTTCATTAAAATCTCTATATAACCTAGTCATGGAAAAGGTAGATTGCATTATTATCGGAGCCGGGGTTGTGGGACTTGCCATAGCGCACAGAATCGGAAACCGGCAGCGGGACATTGTCCTCGTGGAACGCCATGAAGCTTTTGGCAGGGAAACTTCCAGCCGGAACAGCGAAGTCATTCATGGGGGTATTTATTATCCGGCATCGAGTCTTAAAGCGGCATTATGTGTCAAGGGCAGGCATTTGTTATATCAGTTCTGTGAACAAAACAGGATCCCCTGTCAAAAACCCGGGAAATTGATCGTTGCTTTAAAACAGGATGATGAGGAAGTCCTCCGGCAACTGCTGTTAAAAGCCAGGGCCAATGGAGTGGATGACCTTGAGCTTATCAATAAAAAAAAGATAAGTGAGCTGGAACCTCGTATCAGTACGCCTGTTGCTTTATATTCTCCGTCCACGGGGATCCTCGACAGCCACGGTCTTATGAAAAAACTGGAATCATCTGCCGAAGAAAAAGGTGTTATGTGTGTGTACGGCTGCACCGTCACACATATCGATTATCGCGGCCCCGGTTTCGTTGTTGCCATGATAGATGCCGATGGAAAGACCGTCGAACTCATGTCCGATGTTGTTATAAACAGTGCGGGCCTGGAATCGGATGCTGTCGCGGAGATGGCAGGGATCGATATTGAAAAATCAGGCTACCGGATTTATTATTCAAAAGGCGAGTATTTTAAAGTAAACAACACACCCTCGTGGTATATGAAACACCTGGTTTATCCCCCGCCTGGAACAGCAAGTCTGGGCATCCATACAGTCCTTGACCTCCGGGGGCAGCTCAAACTCGGTCCCAGTGCATTTTACGTTGATTCCATCAATTATGATGTTGATGAAACTCACGGTGCGGATTTTTATAATGCAGTAAAGCAGGTACTCCCTTTTGTGGAATTAACCGATTTATCACCGGATATGGCTGGCATAAGACCGAAACGGCAGGGACCGGGAACGGGCTTTGCCGACTTTATTATTACCGATGAAAAGGAGGCGGGATTTCCCGGCTTGATAAATCTTATCGGGATTGAATCTCCGGGTTTAACAAGCTGTCTTGCCATTGCAGAGTATGTAGAGACGATTTATAACAATCTGTAAAAAAGGAAATAAGAGTGATTATCAACATAGCTGTAATTTTTAAAACTATTAAACTCCTCTTTTATTGTTTTCTGATACTCTTCCTCGGGGGCTTTATTTTTACCCTTTTTTTTGCATCACATCCCTTTTCCCATTTTATATTTTCATTGTTCGGCTTCCTCTGTCACCAGGACGATGTGATACTCTGTGGGGAGATAAAAATTGTGTTACCCTTATGTTTTCGTTGTTCCGGGACGTATCTGTTTTTAATAATAGGGAGTGTGTGTGCCGATATATTTTCCCGGCGAATCCGGGGGCATTTTCATTCTATGTACCTGGTGCTTGGGACTCTCCCACTTATTCTGGATGGTTTTTTTAAGATTACCGCTGTACTTAAGATTCCGGCAGTTTCTTTCATGACCGGGGCCTTATTTGGTTTTACCTGCGGAACCGCGATTATGTATGGTCTGAATGGGGTGATACAAACAAAGACCCCACCAAAAAAAATCCTGTAAGGACTTCACCTTACAGGATTTATCTACTGTAAATGTACTAATAAAGATCTGTGTAATAATATGAACCTTGAAACCAGAATCCCGGAACATCTTTAAGTGTAATTTTTTTATGAGCATCTGTCACAAAATTGATATATTTATTACGGGCAAAATAAACCTCGGGGGTATTCATATAGTATCTGCTTTTTTTTACCCCTAACGTCGCTCCATCCTCATACGAATATTCGTGTCTGGTGATTGTCCCATCCTTATAGGTTCTTATACTCGATAATGTCCGGCCTTTTTTGTCATATTCATATTCATCCTTATAAATAAGTACCCCATTCTTGCCGGTTTTTGCTAAGGTTTTTATTAATGGATAATTATCCACCACAATAATTTCGATTTCTTTTAACCATATCCTTTCATTTCTTGATACATTAAAAAATTCCTGCTTTTTCAAAACTCTATAGGTTATCTCTTTTTCTTCGTCATCCTTATCTTTATCCTTATCCTTATCTTTATCGTCATCATCCTGAGATTTGGGAAGAGTATAATAATCGAGATATGAAAAGATATGCGGTTTACCTAAGTTGTAGACCTTAATCTCTTCCAGATTGCCTTTTTCATCATAACTAAACTTCGTTTCATTTTCGAGTTTTCCGTCATTGTAATATTTCCAGTTTGTGAGACCTTCATAAAAACCATGATCTTTAATATCTGCAGATGTTTTTTTTGCCGGGGCAGACATACACGCAAGGGATGCTAATCCGACTAAAATAACGGCGTAAATAATTAACCGGACATCTTTCTTCATAATTGTTCCTCCTTAATATCTGTGGGGTGTGATATACTCAACTGTTTTTAGTTTGTCATTTCCCGGCGGTAGATAAGTATCCTTCATTACGCCTTTCTATGAAAGGAATATCGAAAGGAAATGATAAACTTACTATAATTGGAAATACTGCCAATTTAAAAAATTGTCAGTATACCTCTCTTATATTACTATTATGTAAGAGGGATGTATTGTCAATTATATTATGCTAAAATAGTGATCCTTGCTCAAATTTTGCATCAATTGTTTCGGTGATAATATCTTTTACATGTGGTCCCATCTCGGAAATAAAAGAACTTATCCTCATTTTTTCTCCCGATCTCTCTGTCGTGCAGGAAAGGTAGACTCGTTCCTGTGCCCGTGTCATGGCAGAGTAAAAAAGACCTTTTTCCAGTTCCATATCCGGAGATCCTGAGAATAAGGGGCAGTTTCCTTCTTCCATACCCGGGCAGAAAAGTATTGATGGAGACAGGTCCTTTACGTAATGAAAAGAGGCGATCTGTACTTTATCATTTATTTCCTCATTTTTTAAATCAATATGGAAATAGATCCTGTCAGCAAGGAATTTTCTTATATCTTTCTTAGCTGACAGGGCTGCTTTAAGCAAAAGCTGCTTTTCATTGGAATGCCTGTTAAAGGCCTCCTCCAGAACCTTGTAGTGTGTACAAAGCTGTGTAACTCCGGAGATTATCCCGGAATCGGAGACAGTTGCCTTAATCTCTTTACATACCTTCTGAAACGCAACAATTTCTTTGTATTGGGCATCGGATAATACATGTTCGGTATAAAGGCGCTTCACAAGTTCGGTGACAGATTCATTTTTTCTGTTTCCTGCAAAGAAGATACTCTGTATATGGAGAAGAGAAAACCCCGAGAGAAAGTTCAGGAGAATATCAACAAAGGCAGTAACATCTTTTTCGGAAAGTAAAAAGTGAAAAAAAGAATACACAATATGAAACGGTTGTTTTTCCAATAAAGCATGTTTATCATAGATGGAAAACGGAATGCCTTCAGCTTTTAATGCATCGATAATCGTGGTCAGGATGTTCATATCCCGTGTAAAAATACCGAAATCTTTCCATGAATATTCATCGGATTGATGGGAATGCTTTTTGTTTACATAAGAATGAATTGTCCGGGTAATAAAATCAGCCTCTTCCCCGGGATTTTTTGCTTTGAAAAGGAGAATATGTGTTCCTTGTTTTTTGCACGCCGTGGGAATTTTTTTCTTGTTAAGGGGGTCTTTTCGAAAAAGCCTGCTCATCCCATTGAGAATCCTGCCGGGTACCCGCCATGAGGTATGGAGAAAATAACTGTGTTCGATATAGTTCGAGAGAAAATCATGACATATCTGTTGTTGTTGAGTTTCTCTTACTCTCCGGAGTGGGTCCATACTCACAACGATCCTTTGTGTTTTCCCGGGATCGGTTTCCAAAAAAATAGTATGCATAATGACCTGAGAAATAAGGTCATATTGATTTTTATCCATGAAGTGAAGATCATCAATTAAAATACACCGGTATTTTTGCCTTACAGAGAGCAATAGTCCTGGATGGTTCGCTATAAAGTTGGAGGTTTGGGCAGTAAGAACCCCCAAGTCACAGGCACCGATATTATGGAGAGAATGAAAATAAGAATCCCTTAAATGATTGAAGTCTTCATCTGTATCAGGAGGTATTTCCATCCCGGGGGATTGAATAAAAGAAAACAGGAGCTCTCGTTGCGTATCACTTAAAAAAGGAAAAATGAGGGTGATAAAATTCTTTCTGTCGTTACTATCAAAAATTCTCGGGGTATAGCCATAGACCATGGAGAGGAGTTTTAAGCAAAATCCCTCGATTCCCGTTACCTCGACACCGGCACTTTTTTCTTTTGCAACTTTTAAAATCCCCTCGGAGAGTTCGGGGATTTCTGTATTTGTGAAGGTAATGACAAGTACTTCTCCGGGTTTATATATATGTTGTGAGATCCAATACCCTGCCAGGGATGAAAGGAGGTGAGTTTTTCCGGTACCTGCACCGCCGATAAGTGCTATACCCGCGGCATCAGTATGTAAAAGTGCCGTGATGTCACTGTGCAAGTCAGAGGAGAAATCATTAAAATCAGCTAAATATCCTGCTTCCGGTTTTATGAGTAATGTGTGTGTGACAGGGTATTCTGTTTCTCCCTTGGGATTCCAGTACTGAAAAAGATCGTTCTGCTCAAAATATCCGTCTTTTCCCAGCAGGTGTCGGGGGTTATATATGTGTTCGCTTTCCATATGTTTAATACAGTGACTATATAAAATTTTCCCCGGAATGATAAGGGCAAAATGGAACTAAATAAAAAAATTTAAAGAGAATAAAAGTTGACATAAAAGCATATTTATGCTTATTATTAATATATGA
>JAFGRV010000190.1 GCA_016934975.1 Spirochaetales bacterium
AAGGGAATTTTATCTTTCTGGAAATCTTTTGCAATAAGGACGATTTTGTTTTTAAATACCGAGAGAGGTGTTTTCTCTTTATTTCCCATTCGGCCGTTTTTTGCATTTAAAAGGTCTATGTATGAGAATACCGGAAAGTAGGTTTCCGGATACTTGTAATTGATCCAGTATTCTTTATGTGAAACAGCTTTATCAACCCTTTGTTTTAACAGACCGGAATTTATGGCCGTGTTCTGCCCAAGGCGTGATACATAAGCATCGGCAACCTCAAAAGAAAAAGCTTTTTGTCGGTTATTTTCCGGGAAAAGAATTACTTTCCTCGGGCGTCCGAAGTAATTTTTAACCGATGCATTCCCTATTCTATAGAGAGCGTCTTTAAAACGGGGATCTGTAGAGCCTTCTATGATCTCGCAGGTAATAATATTTCCGGATTTCCGGTATTGTGTGGCAAGGATTTCATCCCACCGGGTACTTTCTCCGGAAAACTCAATATCAAAGGCAATGACTCGTGCACCCTGCTGCTCTAAAAGCGTGATGATTTCCGGATCATATTTTCTCCACCCTTTACCCTCTATCGGAATCGAAAGATCTTGTTCTGATTTTGAATCGATAAGAATAATCGCCAGGTAATCGGAAATGTCATAGGTTTGATAAGAAATCGTACTGATGACCAGCTTTGCATCGACAAAAAAGTATTCCAGGGGAGAAATAAGAAATACGAAAAGGAGAGCAGGTGAAAAACTGATAATAAAAAAGAAAAATAATTGCTTTATCTTCATAAGAATACGGTATAATGACGAAACACAGGTTCCCTCGTATGCATTTCTTCCCTCTATCCGGTTGAATATTTTTTGTTTATATTATACATTACACAAGCGAGGCTTGCAACCTGAAATAGTACGCTATTGTTATATACGTGCTGACAAGTGAATTACATATTTTTAGGTAACCTACGTTTGGCTATTAATGAACAATAACGTGTTGCTTAATAGCACATAATGAGGGGAAAATGATGAAAGAGGTTAAAGTTTTTGAAAATGTTGATGATCTGTCAAAGGGCTGTGCAGAATTTATTTTTAATGAAATTAAAAATAATCTTCAAACTAAAAATATTGTAAATATTGTTTTATCAGGTGGTACAACAC
The DNA here is from genome assembly GCA_016934975.1 of Spirochaetales bacterium. Classification (GTDB taxonomy): domain Bacteria; phylum Spirochaetota; class Spirochaetia; order SZUA-6; family JAFGRV01; genus JAFGRV01. The sequence continues at coordinate 1,146 of JAFGRV010000190.1, forward strand.
CCATTGAAAGTTATAAATATATGGCTCATCTATTAAAAGATAAACCGGAAATTGTGTCAAAAATCAACTGGTTTATCGGGGATGAGAGATGGGTGCCCTCCGTAGACAAAGAGAGTAATAACAGGCTTGTTCATCAGTTTTTACTCGATCCTATTAATGCCCCGGAAGGGAACCTGTATTCGTGGCATGCATGTGAAAAAGATCACTATAAATGTGCAGATGATTATGATAAGCTGATACAAAACCATTTTCACTATGATGGTGGTGCGGATATACTTCTCCTTGGTATGGGGGATGATGGTCATACTGCATCTCTCTTTCCCGGGGGAAAAACTTTGCTGCAGGAAGGTGAATTCGGATCCCTGTCCCCGGATATTTCTCTTTCCGCCATTGCGGTATATGTGAATAAAACGAATACCTGGAGGCTTACATTAACTCCGCAATTCATAAATAAAGCAAAACTTATTATTTTTCTCATAAGCGGTGCAAAGAAAAGGGAAAGTTATAATAAAGTTCTGAAAGGAGATACGAGTCTGCCTGCTTCCTGGATTTCAGGCCGGAACGTCTTCTATTTTATCACAAAAGACCTTCTTCCCAAAGAAAATATCCGGGAGAATAAAACGACCTTAAAAAAATTATCCGAATTAAAATCGATTCTTAAAAAATGCAAAAAAGTAATTATTGCATTTTCGGGCGGTGTGGATTCGAGTTTTCTTCTTTATATGGCGTATACCGTATTAGGCAAGGAGAATGTCCTTGCAGTGACTGCGAATTCGGAAACATATCCCGGAAAAGAAATGAAAGATGCGGTTTTTTTTACTGAAAAATACGGAATAACCCACAAGATTATATCGACGTGCGAAATAAGTGAAATTAATGAGAAAGGTAATCCCCCGAACCGGTGTTATTATTGCAAAAAAGAACTCTTTAATGAATTAAAAAAGATTGCCCGGGAAGAACATTACAATCAGGTCATTGAAGGTTCGAATAAAGACGATGAACGTGATTTCAGGCCAGGAAGTAAAGCGATTCAGGAGTTGAATATTCGCTCACCCCTTAAAGAAGCACAACTGACAAAAGATGAAATAAGAAGTCTCTCTAAGGATATGGATCTTCCTTTCTGGAATAAACCTGCCTTTGCCTGCCTTACGTCGCGTTTCCCGTATCATACGGAGATCAATAAGGATATTTTAAAGAAGATAGAGAAAGCGGAAGAGTATCTTAATTCCCTGGGATTTACACAATGCCGTGTCCGGTACTTTGGGGATAAGGTTTCTGTTGAGGTCGAGGAGGACCGTGTTCAGGAGGCGATGATACTTAAAAGTAACATCGAATCAGCTCTAAACCAATTGGGGTTTGAGAGTGTAGAAATTGATCCTGAAGGATATAGAACAGGACGGATGAATCTTTTACTGAAAAATGAAAAGTGAGTTTATTTGCGTCAATAATATAAAGCTTCCGGTTCATGTATATTATGAAAAGCGAAGATCTTCCCGGATTTCTATCGGGAAAAAAGCAATTTACATCAGGATACCTCTTTTTATGTCTGCCCGGGAAAAGAAAGACCAGATTTCGGTTTTTCTTGAATGGGCACGCCAGCGGTTGATAAAAAATGCGGCCCGTTATTCGGAAAAACCCCGGCGTCATTATAAAGATGGAGATGTCCTTTGTATTGGAAATGAATCGTATAAACTCATGATTAACTATAAAGAAAAAAAAACGAGTTCTGCGAAGATAATGGAGGATACTATCATCCTTTCACTTGCTGCCGGCCTTACGGAAAAGGAAAAAGCAACTATTATACCCACACTTCTCAGCAGATGTATCGGCAAAAAACGGCTTCCCGGCTTAAGCAGGAAAATAGGGGCTTTGAATAATAAATATTTTAAAAAAAAGGTCGGGAGGGTATTTTTTAAGTATAATAAATCTTCCTGGGGAAGCTGTTCGACCAAGGGGAATATTAACATATCAACACGCCTGCTTTTTGCGCCGGATGATGTCCTTGAATATGTTTGTATACATGAACTTGCACACCTTATTGAACACAATCATTCAAAACGATACTGGGATCTGGTAAAAAAAATCATCCCGGATTACAAAGAAAAAGAAAAATGGTTAAAGGATAATCAGGATAAATGCTGGTTTTAAAAAAAATTATTTTATCACTCATTATTTTTTTTATTTTTGTTTTTTTATTTTGGACAATCGGATCTTCTCTTGTCCAGGGTAAGGTAAAAGAAAAAATAAAATCTTTTGCAGATCAAGTGCAGGAGAATACGGGAATAGTCATACGGTCCGGAGATGTTCAGGTATCGCCTTTCGGAGAGGTTATTATTAAAGATCTTTCCGCATCATTTCATTCTGCCGGGCTTCCGTTCCTTTCGTTCTCCCGTGTAACGGTTAAAGGGCGATTCGGCGGATTCTTCTCGTCCTTTCAGATTACGAGGGTCGGCATTAATACGTTCACATTTCGGGTAAGTGCGGACATGTTCATCCCGAAGATTGACTGGATAAAGTACTATGCCGCATTATTTTCCAAACCCCGTGAAGAAGAGCAGATAACCGCGACAATAAAAAAAAGATCGCAAAAAGGCTTTGTGAGGTTTGCACCAGCGATGCTTCTTGAGATCCTGGATGGGAAGTTTTTTGTCGGGAGAAAACAATCCGAGATATTCGGACAATTGTCTTTCCTCCATTCATTCGGAATGACGGTCCGGGTAAATAGAGATAAGCAGGAGATAACAGGAAAATGTGTTGCTTCGGGGAGCTACAAGTCGGATAATGTCACCTGCGACTTTCTCATCAACCCCGACTATCAGTCTCTTTCGTTGAATTGCCGTCAATTTTTCATGAAGCAACTGTCTCCTTTTCTTCCCGATTCAATCAAAGTAAATTCAATGGCTGCCATAGATGCACGAATATCAATTAAGAGATATTCTGTTGACCCGTCTGTTAAAATCGATCTTAAAGTATATGCAGATAAGATTTCGGTTAATAATCCGAGGATCGCACATCAACCTTTACGGGATATTCAGTGTGGGATGCGCGGGATTGTATTCATTGATCCGGAGAAAGGCACTTTTAGGACAGATGAACTTATTATGTTTGTGGGGCATATCCCGCTCTATCTGCGAAATGTGGAGATGCAGCTTCCCATGGGGAAACCCTTTATCTGCAAAGGAAGTATGGAAACCGAGCATCTGCGAATTCAGGATATTATTGACAGTCTCCCCGGCGGATTGATACCTCATATAAAGGGTGCCCGGGCCGAGGGTTTTATGGATGTTTCAGTCCCCTTTGTTATTGACATGGAAACTATCGAAAATACCAATTTTGATTTTCAGGGGAATGTTTCCTGTTTCCGGGTAGTGACACCGCCCCTTCTCTGTGATGTCCGGAAAATCGCGGCTATGGATTATGTGCACAAGGTGCGTTTGCCTGGTGCGGAAAATATCGCCTTTGAAGTAGGCCCGGGGTATAAAGATTTTGTTCCGTTAAAGAACGTCGGCCGGTTTGTGATAGAGTCTGTACTGACCAGTGAGGATGGTAATTTCTATTTCCATAATGGATTTCAGGTTAAGCATGTCAATGGTGCAATAAAGCAGAATTTACGGGAAAAAAGTTTTGTCAGAGGGGCGAGTACCGTAAGTATGCAGCTTGTGAAAAATTTATTCTTAAGTAATGAGAAAACCGTTTCCCGCAAACTCGAGGAAATAATGCTCACCTGGTGGATGGAACAGGAAATCAACAAAAAAAGAATGTTCGAAGTATATCTGAATATTATCGAATGGGGGCCTGGTATTTTTGGGATCGGTCCTGCTGCCGCGCATTATTTTCATTGTAAACCGGGCGAGCTTTCCATCACTCAGGCGACATGGCTTGCGTGCATCCTTATAAATCCGTCATTGTTTTATTATATGAAGCAGCAAAGAAAGATAGATGAGAGTATGCGTTCGATGATCAGATTTGTCATAAGGGCGATACGAAGACAGGGGGGAATATCCGAATCCGTATTGACGGAAGCGGAAAAGATAAACTTCGAGGTCTATTTCCCTTAAAGATTGTCCGGTTAAAAAGAGCAACCTCCCTTGTTATGTAACCTGGGGGATTTTTTTCTCTATATCTTTTTTTATTTTTTCTTCCAGACCTTTATTCACAAAAATAATAAAATCCTGTTTTGTACAGTTTATGGGACTTGGACCGTATAATGAGCAATATAGTTTACAATCACCAATTTTGGGTGGTTTTATTTTAAGCTTATATGTTTTACAATCCGGGCCCGTATGGAAGCTCCCGAATTTAATCTTGTATATTTGTTTATGTCTGGCAAGAATATCGAATACGGCGATTCTTGCGTCCTGAGGTATATCGCTGATACTCCGGAGTCTTCTGTTCCACATGCTTATATGGGATTTTCCGGGGCTGTCGCTGATTTCTATGTCCCGGGGTTCATCAACAAAAGCATCATCTCCGAAATTCTGATCTTCCGTTTCCAAAAGTCTCCGTGCCCGGTCTTTTGTAATCATATCCAGACCATTGTCGGCGACAATGTTTATGAGTTCACTCTCGAATTGTTTTGTCCCGATACTTTCCGCCATCTCTAATGTGGCGGTGGCTTTCATCTTTTTGCTGATGAGGTCCGTTATTCTTTGTTCAAGAAATTCTTTTCGAAAAGGTTTGGTAAGAAAATCCGCTGCCCCCGCTTTAAATGCCCGCATCCCTGTTTTAAAAGGATCGCTTTCACTCTCCGTATGATCGGAAAGCATTAAAGCAATTGTATTGATGTTGTTTTCTTTTATATATTCCAGAACCTCAATACCTGCATCGGGTTCGGGAAGGTAATTGTCAAGGAGTACCAGATTGTAGAAATAATTCTGCTTTTCCGATATCTGAAATTTTTTAATGGCGTCTTCTTTTGAAGATGCTGTTTCAATGATGTATTTTTCCTGAAGTATCCGTGTTATATGATCCCGGACAAATTTCTGATCATCAACAACTAATATTCGTAATTTCTCCATAATTATGTCATACTCCCAAAATAATCGGTTTTCCTGATTCCAACAAACCTTCGGTTAAAT
>JAFGRV010000191.1 GCA_016934975.1 Spirochaetales bacterium
AATCAGGCTGAAAAACTTCCTTTGCAATACTCGGATAAAGATCTGAAAATTCATACGGATAAAAACGAAATAATAGGGCACGAAGACCTGGTGAGAGTTTCGGGAACTCGATATTATCATAAAAAAGAAGATAAAAGCACTTACTATATCATCATTGATAAAGTTGAAAAAATGCAATAACCATCAACACGTCCTGTGTTGCCATTCCAAAAAAAAGCCCGGTATAATTCACCGGGCTTTTTTTATAGCTATACATAGATATAAAACTTTAATCTTTATTTCTTTACATTATAGACATAATAATTATATCGTTTTGATTTCACACTACATCCATATTTACTATTTTTTAGGGTTACTTCCACCCATTGCCATCCGGCTGCTCTGGCAAGTAATGACACAAAGCCTGTATTACTATATTCACTCTTAAAACCAAGAGAATAGGTAAATACAGTCGTACAACCCGGCCATACTTTATTAATCGAGAATTTATATATATTTCCTGTAATGATGTCGCCGGATGGTGTGTAACTTATTGTCGGAGTCGGATAACTTCCTGTAAATGTATAAATTCTACCACAAATGAGACCAGTTGCTATTTCTTCCCGAAGAACGGTGAGACGAAGAGTCCCGCAATGCAAGGGCTCCAATGCTTCCCAATTACATCCTCCAGCACGTCCGACAAAATCAGAGCGATTTTCATTAAAAGAATAGCGATATTTTGAACAATCCGCATTAGCAACCTCGAATCTATACCCCGTTCCTGCAAGTAAAGGAGACGCATCGGGTACTATGAGATCAAAACAACTTCCGGGGATAATCCCTTTTGTCGCCTCGATCATTGCTTCATCGACAACCACTTCTTCCAATTCTATTGAATTTTCTGCTGAGTTTTCACTCAAATCATTACAACCTGTAAATAATAAAGTCAGTGATAAAACACTTAAAAGCAAAAAAGATTTCATAAATAGATTTTTCATTGTTCCTCCAAAAAATAATCTAACATTTTTTAATCGTTACCGTATACACATTCATGTTGTAAATACGCAACGTTAAACCAGCGGGCATGAAAACTCATCACTCACGCCGGTTATTTTTAAAAACCTCACTCCTTATTTTCGAATACCAAACATATATCATGAGTTACAAAAAAGGTAATTTATAAAAAACCATCGCATTACCTCCTTTCATCAACCACATCGACACTCCTTTTTATAAGGATTCTGCTATCTCTATAAGCAACAGGCATGCCAAGTGTGTACTTCAAATAATTCCTTATATGAAAGCAAGATAGATAGAGAACCAACAGGGTGACCATTTTTATGTGCATAATAATATTGATGATTTTGTAAAAAAATTTGCCTGTGTCAAAAAAATTTGCGGTAATGAGGAGAATTGAGTGCTCTTTTCCCCTATTGTAAATAAAAGCTTGCTTAAAAAAATTAGGTATGATATTATTTTTTTTGTAATACGACAATTGAAATTATAACCTTTTCGAATCGAAGTAGTTAAAAGTAAGGGAATAAGATTAAGAAATGAAAAAAGCCGGCCTGTTATTTCTTATTTTTCTATATTTTACGATAATAGTACGTTATCCGATTTTTGGAGAGACGGTTATTTTCGATTTTGCACTCTCCCTTTCAGATCAAAATGGTAATACGTCACCTGTTCCCTGGGAAAAAAATAATAAAATATACATACCAGCGGGAAAAATGTTAAAATTTTATTTCAGACCGATACAAAATGCTTTTCTCTATCTCTATTATTTAGATTCTGATAATTACCTGGAACTCATTTTCCCGGCTTCCTTCACAGTATTTGAAAAAGCGTATTCATGGGGAAACCATTTATTTATCCCCACAGAAAATAAATGGTTTCTCATCGACGGGAAAGTCCGATTTGATAAATTCTATATTTTTGTGTTTAAACATCGAATGATACGACTGGAAGAATTAACTAATAATTTTGTAAGATGTACACGGGATACTGCGGAAGTTGATATTAATATACAGCTTCAATCAAAGCATGAATTACTTGAGGAAATAAAACAGCTGCTCAATAAATCCAGTCCCAATGAGGACCATGATGAGTTGGTGGAGATTATTCCCTTTAGCGGAACTATAAAAGCGGTGGAAGAAGAAATTGCCCAATTTGCTAAAAAAATTGAAGTCAAAGAATTTTATGCAAAAACAATCGAAATGGAACATTAAAAAAAAAGAGATCGTAACTGTCTTTATCATAGTTATTAGTTGCTTTTTTATTACAGAATTTTTCGCATTACTGTTTCCCATCGAATTTTCAATCTGGGAAAATAGAATAACGGATACTCTTTTTCGGCTGAGATACCGTTTTAAAGGAAATGAGCCCATTTCTCCCTACCTGGTTTCAATAGATGTAATAAATTCGGATTTAACACACATGGGAATCTCCAACACAACATATAGTATATACGGAGAACTGATGGATATTCTTAAAGAGAGTAGTATAAAGACAATTGGTGTGGATATTCTTTTTATTAATAAATCAAATTTTGATAATAAACTTCTTATCGATGCTACAAAAAAATTGGGAAATGTATTTTATCCCGTAATTCTGGGAAATATCGATTCCGTTGAAAAGACAAATGATTTTCCGGATATGAAAAAGAAGCCGCCATCTATAAATAAATTCCTTTGGTATCCCCGGATTAGGAAAGAGGGACAACCGCGAATTATAAATTCCGTATATCTGCCCTTCGATGAGTTAGTGGATGCTGCAAAAGGATTAGGACATATCGCAGTTGAACCGGATTGGGATGGAATCAGCAGACAGTATCCTCTTTTTTTCAAGTATAAAAACGGTTATATTCCCGGCTTTTCCATAAGAATGTTATGTGACTATCTCTCCGTTTCACCTGATGATATTGAAATTGATTTCAACAAATCAATAACCCTGAAAAATGCCGTTTTTCCTTCCGGATTAACAAAAGATATCATTATTCCTATTGATTCAAAAGGCAACATGTATGTTAATTTTACCGGCCCAAGCAGAGATTCGTTCCTCCAATACTCATCGAGCCAGTTGCTTTCAGCAGCCGATCCGGCTCAATTTTATCAATATATGGCTGATTCTTTGCTTATTATTTCGGATAAAACCTCTTTTTCCAAAGATTACGGCCCCGGAATCTTTGAATCTTCTTATCCCCTGAACAATATCCACCTTCAAGTCATCAACACCATACTTAAAGAAAATTTCCTGTATCTCCCGAATCTATTTCAGAAATTTTTAATGTACATTTGCCTCACTATACTTTTAAGTACCTTAGGTTTGTTGGGAATAAAATTACGTGGTACGCGATTTTTTATCATTACCATAGGTTTTTATCTTTTATATATAATCCAATCAATAGTATTCTTTTTCCATTTCGCATGGATTCCTTATATATTAAAGCCCTCCATCGGATATTTTTTAGCCCTCATTCTCTTGTTTTTCTATAATATAATCATATTAACCTGGGAAATAAGACTTATTAATCGGGAAAGGAATGCTCAAAAGGAAAAACTGATCCAAACGAATAAACTGCTTTCTCTGGGAACCCTGGCATCCAGCATCACCCATGAGATAGCAAATCCCAATAATGTTATCAGCCTGGATGCTGCCACCCTTAATGAGAACTACCTTATTATCGAAGATTTTCTCAATAATATACCAGAAGGTACTTTGGAACGAATGGATTTTCCTCATCACAAGTTAAGCGAAAAAATAAAGGAGGGGATTGATGGAATTCGGAGAAATTCCGGGAGAATTCAAAGAATCATTTCGGAACTACGAAATTTTTCCTGTAAAATGACTTTATACAAAGAAGAAACGATTAATGTATGTAAAGTCATCACCTCTGCATTATTTTTACTTTCATATGAAATAAAGCGGATAGGTACTGTACATTTTACCCCACCTGCCCGGGAACTCCCTTTTATTATGGGGAATTTTCAGCACCTGGAACAAGTAATCGTTAATCTGTTATTAAATGCCTGTCATTCTATCGGAGAACGAGAGGACAAAAAAAAAGGAACTATTTTTATCAGCCTTGAACAAAATAGTAAAACGGAAAGTATTGATGTGAGTATCAAAGATAATGGCATGGGGATGACACAAGATGTGCTGGATAGAATAACAGAGCCTTTTTTTAGTACAAAGATTGAAAAGGGTGGAACAGGATTGGGACTTTATATTACACAGAAGATTATAGATAAACACCGGGGAAGAGTACGATTCAATTCCATAAGGGAAGAAGGAACAGAAGTAGTATTAAGTTTTCCGTATAAAAAATTTTCTTAGAGGAAAAAACAATGATAAAAAATCCGACATATCCTATTTTAGTCGTTGATGATGATGAAGAAGTGTTGCAGAGTATGGATCGGCTTTTTTTCTCCCGAGGTTTCAATAATTACATACTTTGCCAGGATAGCCGAAAGGTTTCTTCACTCTTACAGAAGCAAAAATTTTCAATTGTTTTACTCGATCTTATTATGCCTTATGTAGCTGGTCAGGAAATTCTTGATTATATAACCAATAATTACCCCCAGATACTTATAATAGTGATAACTGCTTCGGATGATATTTTAACAGCTGTAGAATGCATGAAAGCGGGGGCTTTTGATTTTTTATTAAAGCCGATTAGCCGGGATATTCTGCTGAAAGTAATTAAGCGTGCATTGGATATTATAGAATTAAAAAGAGAAAACAAACAACTGAAAGATTCCGTTTTATCCGAAGAATTGAAATTTCCCGAGGTTTTTTCACACATTATTACCGGAAATTCCGTAATGAAAAGAATTTTTCATTATATGGAGGCGATTGCCCACAGTCTTGAACCGGTTTTGATAACAGGAGAACATGGTACGGGAAAAGAATTAATCGTAAGAACGCTCCATGCTCTGAGTAACCGCGAAGGAGAATTGGTCGTCGTTGATGTCGCGGGGCTGGATGATATTATGTTTACCGACACCCTTTTCGGACATAAAAAAGGTGCGTATACAGATGCAAAAACGGAACGGAGAGGTCTCATCGCAAGGGCACAAAATGGTACATTATTTCTAGATGAAATCGGGGATATGAGGTTACAGTCACAATCCAAGCTTCTCAGACTTATCCAGGAAAAGGAGTATTATCCCCTGGGTTCGGATATCCCTGTCACATCAAAAGCCCGGGTTATTCTCGCTACAAATAAAAATCTTCCCGCCCTTATCGCAACAGAGCAATTTAAACAAGACCTTTATTACCGGCTTAATACCCATTGTATACACATGCCCCCTTTAAGAGAAAGAAAAGAGGATATACCTCTTTTAATAAAACATTTTGTACGGAAAGTAGCCAAAGAATATGGAAGGAAAGAACCGTTTATTACCGAAAAGGTGATTTCTCTTCTCTCTCATTACGATTTCCCCGGTAATATCCGGGAGTTGGAATCTATTATAAAAGATGCTATTTTTAAATCCGAAGGTACCAGTTTATCTTTTTCAGCAATTGAAACTAAACTTGATAAAAAGTTTAAAACTGATACTCATCAAGAAAATTCGTTAAACGAGATTCCTGATTCTGACAAGATCATTTTTCCGGCTCATCTCCCGACATTAAAAGATGTTGAAAATGAATTAATAAAGGAAGTCATAAAGAGAAATGATGGAAATATTGCCCGGGCTGCAAAGATTCTGGGAGTAACCCGCCAGGCACTGAGTTACCGGTTAAAAAAAATAAAGAATGACTAAACTCCTTACAGACACTATCATGCTGAGTCTTTTAGCAGCATTTTAACTTGAATTACATCTGTATCTTCCGGATCAATGAAGGTAACAAATATGGCACTATCACTTTCTCCAATCCACCAGAAAGGCTGCCCGGTGCCTCCGCCCGGACAATTAGTAATCCATCCGCTCCTGTTAGATAACAAACAACCGGCAGGTTATTATCACCGGCAACGATAGAAGGATAATCGGAGTTAATCTCCGCGAATGTTTCACCCAGCTGATACCATCCGGAATTGGTATCCCAGGCTCTCACACTTACCTGTTGCAGATAACCATTATTAAATTTTTGGTAATAGATATAAGCGACAACAGGAACACTTTGCTCATTTTCATTCTCAACCATTATTAAAGATGTGTAAACAGGAATAAAACCATAAGGAGGTTGATCAAAAACTAATCTTATTCCCAGCATCATATCTACATCGATATCATCGATGGCAGATTCTTCAATAGTATGTGAGTCCGGATTACCAAAGCAAGTCCAATTACTTCCATCCCGGCAGGAAGAAAGTAGATAGGCACTATCTCCTGTAAGATTCATATCAGTATCAATGACAAATTAAGATAGGACCGGATAATTATCATTTTTCAGGCAAGGGAAATCCCTGTTTGATAGAAACCGGTAATACCTTCACCTGCATCTCTAAAATCCTGACACGTCGGTTCATTTAAATCCCATTTTATGATACAAATTTTTTTTTCAAGATTATAATAATTGCTAAGAATAGTTTATTTTTCTAATCGGGTATAGCAGAAGAGAGGACAACGATCAATAATTAATTATTACATTAATCATTCTATGACGCGACCAAAGATCACCATATCCATGGAATTAACCGCTTTTTTGTCTTTTTTGTATACTCTTCATATCCGGGAAGTTCTTTTTGAAGGGTCAGGTCTTCCAAACGTGTCCGTATAATAAAAAGTATCAGAATCAACGCAGCCGGGATTAAGCCAAGATATGATCCGAGGATTAATGGGATGGAAAATATAAACACTATTACACCAAGATACATCGGATGCCGCACAATCCGGTAAGGACCGGAAGAAATTACCGTATGCCCCCTGTCAGCCTGGATACGTACAATTCCCGAAGCAAACCGGTTTGTAACAAAAACCCACATAATCAATGTCCCTGCAATAAGGGCAAACCCCCCGCCAGCCAGTTTAATAAAAAACGGAACCATCGAAATCTTAAGTCTTCCGACATCAAGCCCGCAAAGAACAAGTAATCCTGCGAGCAAAGGGGTATACCCCAAACGCATCAACTGTTTATCCCAGGATTTGGCATTTTGTTTCGGATTGATTCTCTCATTAAGCAAATCAGGGGCTTTGATGGTTCCCCATATAAAAAATCCTAAAAAATAAAGAAAATATGACCCGGTAAATATATACGCTTCTATCCAATCCGTTGTTCCGGCAGAAAGAAAAAGAATTCCGAGAATAGCAGAGGGATAGAGGATAATAAAAATAATTCGAAGTAATAGAGTGCCGGGAGTGGTTTTATTTGAATCATGCTGTTCTGTCATACATAAATTATCTACATTAAAATGATAAAAGAGTCAACAGCAAGCAGAAATTCTAAATTGAGACGGGATTAGCCGGATAAGAATAAATACGAAAAATTCAAATATATCCCAACCTGTACATCCTGTCAAAATTCTACATTTAATATAAATACAGGGGAATAATTATGCTTGATAACTTAAAAATATTAGATTACGATATTGTATGAATAATGAATTCATACTCATTAAATACATCGAATATAACGAAAACATGATACAATTGCCCCTGGGAATACATTTTCCCCTGCATATATTTCCGGTGTGCAGCATAGCACCGGCACATTTCTCTCAGAAGGAGACCGGTCATGTCTGATACGGCATTACAACTCATCGCAAAAAGCAGAAAAAAAAAAGCAACTGTTCTGGACCTGGGCAATTGTGGGCTTACTGAACTGCCGAAAGAGCTGTTTAAACTTTGGTGGCTCGAGGAATTATATATCGGCAACGAGTACTGGGATTGGGAAAAACAAAAGTGGATTAAAAGCAAAAATGATGGGAATTCGAACAAACTTAATAAAATCCCCGATGGAATACAAAATCTGAAACAGTTAAAAAAATTATATATTTGTGGTAATTTTTATAATAAGTGGAATATCAGAGATATTTCCATCCTCACTCACCTTACATCACTCACTTCTCTTGATCTCAGATATAATAAAATCAGTGATATTTCCTTCCTCGCTCACCTCACATCACTCACTTATCTTGACCTCCGCGGAAATAAAATCAGTGATATTTCCTCCCTCGCTCACCTCACATCACTCACTTCTCTTGACCTCAACTCCAATAATATCAGTGATATTTCCGTCCTCTATCAGCTGACATCACTCACTTCTCTTGACCTCAATGACAATAATATC
>JAFGRV010000192.1 GCA_016934975.1 Spirochaetales bacterium
ACATGGACCGAATGCCCATTCGATTCCGCAGCCACGTTGTTCTTTCGCCGTGATCCTTCCCACTTCCCTTACCAGATCCGGGTCCCCGGCGGCACCAAGCCCTATATTATGGGGAAATATCGTCGTGCCCCGGCTGTGACTCATGCCATGGACGGAATCGATGCCATATAAAATGGGAATCCCCAGGCGTGTGGCCATTGCCCCGGATTGATAATTATCATGAAAGTCCGCCCAGCTCGATGGAATGCTGTTAGACGGGCCATCACTGCCGCCGCTTAAAACCGATCCCAGGTAATACGTTGTCACATCACCCGGGGTACAATCACTGCTGTTGGGCTGAGTCATCTGCCCGATCTTTTCATTCAAGGTCATCCTGGAGAGCAGATCCTCCACCCGTTCTTCCACACTATATGACGGATCTTTGTAAATTTGAGCAAAAACAATTGTTGCACCTAAAAGAAAAATGACAGCAACACTGAAACATCTTTTCATTTTAAACCTCCTGTTTTCCTGTTATTTTTTTATTTTTGAGAAAAGTGATAAAATATGTTGATTGAAGCAAAAATACATGACGAAATGAGGGTAAAAACAAATTTTCCATGACAACCTTTCCTGCACAATCACTCGCGTATTCCCGGACCTTCGAGGCTACCCCCTTACCTTTGTGAGTTCCGGACTTATAGTATAACATAAATTCCGGATCCGGGGAAAAAAAACTTTCATCTATTGAGTGCACTCCATTTATCAGGCTGATAAACTATACGGCCGATTAATGAAGCTCCGTCCCTCTGATTATTTATCCGCGGGTGAGTTATGTGCGGGGACGAGGTCGAATCTTTTCACCGGAAAGCAGTTATTTCGCCTCTCACCCACTGGACCAAGTCACGTAAATACAGTACATTATACTCCACTCCCTGAAAGGAAATAAAATGCAGACAAAAGCAAGAAATGAACGTATTAGAAATATAGCTATCATTGCCCATGTCGACCATGGCAAAACTACCCTCGTGGATGCCATGTTTCGTCAGAGCGGTGTTTACCGTGAAGGCCAGGCCGTCAATGAACGGGTAATGGACAACATGGATCTGGAACGGGAACGGGGCATCACCATCGCGGCTAAAAATTGTGCCATCGAATGGAAAGGGGTTAAGATCAATATTATTGATACACCTGGGCACGCGGATTTTGGCGGCGAGGTGGAACGTGCTTTATCTATGGCAGACGGGGCAATTTTATTGGTTGATGCCTCGGAAGGCCCTTTGCCTCAGACCCGTTTTGTCCTGAATAAAGCCCTTGAATCAGGCTTAACCATCATCGTTGTGATTAATAAAATAGACCGCCCGGATGCCCGGACAAAGGAAGTCCTGGACGAGATTTCCGATCTCCTCATCGATCTGGATGCCAAGGATGATCAATTGGACTTCCCCCTGCTCTACGCTAACGGACGGGAGGGAATCGCTCAACGCACCCTGGAAGAACCCGGGGAAAATATCCATGTTCTCCTGGATACAATCCTGGAAGAAATCCCCGCACCGTCATACGAACCCGGTGAACCTTTTCAAATCCTCGTTTCCGACCTCAGCTACTCCGATTATCTGGGACGTATGGCCATCGGCAAGGTCTATAACGGGGAAGCACAGGCAAATGATTCTCTCGTCTGCCTCAATAGTGAAGGAGACCAGATCCCCCTGAAAATTACCAAGCTCCAGGTCTATAAAGGTCCCAAGCTGGTATCCGTGGACAAAGCCCTCACCGGGGACATTATTGTCCTGGCGGGGATCGATAATGTACATATTGGAGACACAATCTGTACAAAAACCGCCCCAAGGGCTTTAAAAAGAATTTCCGTAGACGAACCTACGGTATATATGCAGTTTTTTCAAAACACTTCACCTTTTGCCGGAACGGAAGGGAAATTAGTCCAATCCAGCAAGCTCAAAGCCCGGCTGGAAAAGGAAACCTTGCTGAATGTTTCCATGCGCCTGGAAATTAATTCCGGCCAGGAAGGCTTTATTGTAAAAGGCCGGGGGGAGTTTCAGCTGGTTATTCTCATCGAGACCATGCGTCGGGAAGGCTTTGAAATGTGTGTGGGACGTCCGGAAGTCATCTACCGCCAGGTAAACGGGAAAAAACAGGAACCCATCGAACATCTCTTTGTGGATTGCCAGGACAGCTTCATGGGTATCGTGACGGAAAAACTCTCCCGGCGGAAAGGAAAGATGCTCTCCCTGGTGAACCATGAAAACGGACGGGTCCGGATCGAATTCAGCATCCCTGCACGTTCACTCATCGGCTACCGGGATGAATTCCTCACCGATACCAAAGGTACGGGAATTATGAACTCCCTCTTTGCCGGGTATGAAGACTACCGGGGAGATTTCCCTATCCGCTTCACCGGCTCCCTCGTCTCCGACCGCAAAGGAACCGCCGTCCCCTATGCACTCTTTAACCTCGAACCCCGGGGCAACCTCTTTATTAATGCCGGGGATCCGGTTTACGAAGGCATGATTATCGGTGAACACAACCGGGAAAACGATCTGAACGTAAATCCCTGCAAAACAAAGAAATTAAGCAATATGCGGGCATCCGGCAAAGATGATGCAGTTGTGCTCACACCCATCGTCCCCATGACCCTTGAGCATTCCATCCAGTTTATCCGGGACGATGAACTTGTGGAGGTGACACCGAAATCGATCAGGCTCCGGAAAAAAGTGTTAACGGCAAATGAACGGAAGATTCTGGATAAATATAGTAAGTAGGGAATACACAAGCACAGCCTAAGCCGCGTGAAGTATTGCATAATATGACCGGGATAATGTTTATAAACTTCATTTTTTTACAAGTCACTAATACATCAGGAGACAATCTTCACTGCTCTTAATTCTATGATAATTAACTTTTATAGTTCTAAATCGAGATAAAAAATTCAATTGATTCATTTTTAATGAGTACTTGCAGCAGAAGACAATATACAGCCGGACAATTGTTCCTCATAAATCCGGAACGCTACTCACTTTCTTCTTCTTTTTCCACGGGCATGGTATATTCCTTAAACAGAGCAACAAACTCATCTTGTGGCTTACCGGTAAGAGGTTGATACATCAAAACAGCTGTATTATTGATAATCGTATTTTCTTTCATCTTTTCGAAATTCAAATCTTTCCCCGCGGCTTTCTGAATAAACGTGAACACGGCTCCGAATTGTTGAGACATGTCTTCCGAATTCTGCTCTGCCAGTTCTTTTGTATAAAAATTAATGACTACCGCGGAAATCTCATTATCAACATAAAGCAGGATCTCATTGATATCAAAGGGTTTAAGTATCATTTTCTCGGGACCGTCCCCGGATTTAAAATAAAACCCGTTATACCCACGGTTTTTTAAGGCAAGCTCAAAGGAAAAGAGAGACCTGGTTCCCCGTTCGTGGCATCCTGTTCCTATTACAACCAGGATGATGAAAATGACAAAGATACTATATTTTCCGTTCATATAGTATGATATACTCAACTGTAATGAGTTTGTCAATTTCTTTCACCATATTATTTCATCCTTTATTACCGGAATGTACCGGATTAAAAGATAACATAACCGGCACCCCGATCCGGGATCCCGGTTATGTTATATGAGCTACATCAGATACAGAATATCAGTTTTCCGGCGGAATAATCTCCAGATCAGACACCTCAAGGTAAACATTTTCATGGGGCTGCCCTATAGTCTGAAAAGAAATTTGATTCACATCTTTGGGATGAAAGGTTACGGCTTTGCCCCACCCCTCTTGTGAAAGCTGATCATAAAGAATGACGATCTCTTTTTCTTCTCCTTCGGTTGTCTGAAAAACATATCCGAAGTGATCATAATCCGTCACTTTTCTGCTGTCAAACCTGCAGCGGTAGGATTTACCATCACCCTTTGCGGTAAATTTTATTCCCTGGGTGACAATTAAAAGCTTCTTAAAATCTTCCGTCATCAGGAACCCCGCACCGATAAATCCGTACTGAAATTGAGTCGTCACGGATCCCTTAAGGATCAATTTCCCGTCTTCAAATGTACCAAGATTAGTCGATGAACCCCCGTCATTCAGATCATCGTAATAATAAGCACTTTCCGGTTCGATTTTTGTCGTCCCATCCCATTCTACTACAGGATCAGTTTCTTTTTTCACTGTATCTGCTGCCGGTTGAGAACTCGACACGCAGCCCTGGATGACGACACTCATCGAGATTACCAATATAATCAACACTAAATTTATTAATTTTTTCATGCTATCCCCTCTTTAAAACGAAGTTAATTTTGCAAAAATAATAGAAGTAAAACCATCATATGTCAAGCTGCCCGCAGAAATGCTTTCCTGACAAGGGTATTCCATTTACCATCAGCAATTCTAAATGTATAAGAAATTTAACCCCGGAAACGCCAAGGAGTTGGCACAACTCCAGGCGTCGGGACACGGATGCCTACACAAAGAGGCCAACGCACACGGATATAAATTTAAACTACCAATTCCGGAATAGCATGATTATTTTTCATATTGTTTCCTTTATTCTCTTGCATCATTTGTTGGTGAGCCAAAAAAGAGGGGAATTGTGTATGAAAAACAAAAAACGCAGAGAGACTGGCATCTCGTATTGTATAGACACAATTCTGCCCTTTCCTTTAAATTAGTTGTTGACTTTTTTCTATTAGTTTGATAGAAAAATGGCGATGCAAGAATCCTCAATCAATAAAAAGCTGTCTGTATCCTATCCCCCTATTACGACATATACACATCATAGTAATTTATTATCGATTATTTGTAATTATAAAGAATCCCTTTCCTGGCTTTTCAGTAATTACATCCAGATATTTATATATAAAGATTTCAGTAAGGGGAAATGGGGATGGGGAGATTTTTATTTCTCCAATTTAGGACATCCATTTGAAGCTTGTCCCTGGATTGATGAGCTCAGAATCAGTAAAGAGATTATCAATTCAAAGTATGTTGATGTTATAGACTTTATTATTGATTGCATAAATTCAAATTATTATGTCAATCTCATGGCAAACGCCTATTTTATAAAAGCTTATGAAAAATTATATCATAATATTCATCATAAACATGATCTGTTTGTTTTCGGATATGATGTTAAGAAGAAAGTCGTATATGCTGCGGATTTCTTTTATAAGAGTAAATACGAATACGGTCCTATTTCATTTGCAGAATTCAAAGAAGCATTTACCTCTTGTGCCGAAGATAAATCCTGGGAATACCTAAAACATATAAAGCTTTTTCGTTTTAATGATGAATATAATTATGAGTTTTACATAGATTCCATCGTCAAATATATTCAGGAATATCTTTTAATCACAGAACCCTCCTATATGTACAACAAGTCTCATGTGGCCTATGGATTGAATTATTATGATGTTCTGAAAAAAAATTTATCTTATCATCATGCTGTCCGGAATTCCGATCTATTTATTCCACCATTTCATTTAATTTATGATCATAAAAGAATCATGCTTTCAAGATTAGAATTCCTCAATTCAATAGAGTATTTATCTTTAACTGAGTTTCAGAATTTTCATGATAAATATTCTAACATTACTTTTGAGCTTGAATCCATGCGTAATTTACTTATGAAGGTGATTATCACAAAAAATACCGATTACTTAGATAAAGCCATAAACATTTTGGAGAAAGTACCTTCACAAGAAAAAAAAGTACTAACAGAAATATTGGATTTACTATTACAAAGGCCTTTATATTTTACAACAAAACAGTTGTTTCCGGAACACAATTACCCTTATACTATAAAAAAAGATTAAGCCCATATTTCTCTGATCATTTCCATCCATTTATTCGTGATTTTTCTTTTCAGATTTCGTAATATCCGGATAAAATACATTCTTCTATACTATTTAATTCCTGTTGAATAATCCATGTTTACTTTGTTAAATTAACTTTATGAGAGATATTCATTTTCCGATAATTAATCAACAGGAACCATTTAACTTAAATTACTTGTTACAACCGAAGGCCAGGAATCAGGATTCAAACCATATTGTGCCAAGAAAGCCAGAATCCATCTCTCTATACCAAATCCTACACAACCGGTAACGGATTTTTGACAATCATTTATTTTTATATTGAAGGGTCCGGTAAATGCGTTGCCATGTACATTAAAGGAAGCAACCGCTATATAATTTTCACTTGAATATGACAGCTGCAACTCATATTTACATTCTTCTGCTAATTGATGTCTTTTATATTTTTGAAAAGCCGGGACTACAAAAGGATCCGAGGTCAGACAAATTCTACCATCAAGATCAAGACGTTCCAGAATTTGTTTTGTTTCTTCCATAATCCTCCGTCTGACGGTATCCACATAGTCGGGACTACCAAAGAAAACAATTTCCCTTACATGATAATCTTTTAATCTGGCGAAATCCTTCCAGTTAAATCTGCCTTCATGTCTGAATACACTTTGATTGAAAGTAATTATCAGAGGTTCCGAAATTGTACAATTTTCATATTCCAAATACGAATGAAAACACGCAGCCGGCGACAGGGCATATTGTGGTTCGCCAAGACTTTCGTTTACCATTCCTTCCCGACTTAGTTTATGCATTCTTTCAAGATTATCAATATCTTCTTTCGGTGAACAACAAAAGATAGCATATTGCGGCGATTTTAACAGATAACCTGTTTTTTTATAAGAATCGATTGGTAACAATACGGGATAAAACTTTTCTATAGCACCCAGTTCTATTGCAAGTTTCTTGAAAATATCATCAAAATATTTATATAAAACTACAGCTTCCGACTTCAAAAATAGAATACCGTCACCAATATTCTTTATCAGCTTCGAGTTATACACCTCTGATGGTGAACTATACACTTTTTTTGACTTATTCAGATATGTAACCGGTTCCTGTAAATCGGCCGCTTCCTTTAAATATTTGCCTATTATTTTCTCTGCTTTTTTCTTAGTCTGTTCATTATCCGCGTCTTGAAGTAAATCCAGAACAACCTTACTTTCCTTTATTTCGACGTTTATTACATCTTCAGATATAAAGCTTAACAGTTTTACCAATTCACCGGATTTTACTTCCGGAATATCTATTATCACCTGATTCATTTTGACACTTCTCCTTCTAATCACCTTCAATAGAGATATTTATATCGTTAATATATTTCGCTAATTCCCTGACCGACGGCTTCTTGTAAATAATTTCAAACGGGATATCTATATTATACTCACTTTCTATTTTCACTTCGATCAATACTATATTAATGGAACTCGCACCTAATTCATAAAGAATTTGATCTTTGTCAATGTCGACGATACCAAGTTCTTCCTGGCATATTTTCAAGATATTTCCCTCGATTTCATCCATGTTTCCGGAAACATCTGCAGCATAACTATCATTGTTTTTATGATTTTTCATCACATCTTTTTTTAGCCATTCCCATGGAACAGGTAGTTTCTCATAAGCAATGTCACCTCTTTCTGTCAAAGGTATTGATTCTATTCTATGAATATAATCGGGAATCAATGAGTCAGGCAATTGCTCTTTCAATAAATTTTTTATATGATGGATAAACTGCTGAATAATTTTATGGTGAACCGGATTATTACATATTTTTATTTCCGGTAATTGGCTGTAATCCCGGATCAAAAAAGGTAAAGCAGACCTGAAAGATTCATCATATAGAGATTTTTTATAATACACTATATCAAAAAAAGATTCCATATTGTATCCGGACCATAAAATTTCCGTATAATAATTTTGGTGTATATCAAAAAAACAGGAGGGTTCCGGACTTTGATAATAAGAAAAATGCTCTTGATAATCCAACACATCTTGTACCGTCTTCAGCCTGGGATTATTTTCCAGGATCTCAATCTGATTAAATATATCCTCCGTCCTGTTATTTAACACACAGGAAATCCTGAGCACCTCAGGTTCTTCCCGGCTTAACTTTTGTATTATATGCTCTGTTGTTAAATTTTCTGTCCAGTCAATATTTACCATATTCATATGAGGAGTAGTTTTTGAATCGCAGTTAATAAATAAAATCGCATCATATCTGAAACGTGTCAACTCGTTCAAAGACTTGCCTTTTTTGTATCTGATTTCTATATTAACGATTTCAGGGATTCGGGCTTGCAGCGAATAAAAAAAAGCAGGAGAAATTAATAATTCCTCTTCCTTCTCACACATATCTTCAATATGGCTTTTTAACGAATTGATTTCAGTATCTTCCGGTAATTTACTTAGCGCCAAAGATGTGTGAAACGCTTTTAACAGATCAAAGTTTCGCACATCCCCAATATAAATTATACTGTTTTTTCCGGAAATTGAAATTACTTTGGAGATAACTTGTATTAAATAATCAATATTTGGAAAATATTGTACAACCGAATTCATTAAACAAAAATCATATTTTATTCCAGTATCATTTTTGAAATCTTCGGGCCTGCAATGAAACAACTTAACATTTGCAAAGTCCTTATTACTTTTTCGCATCACAGTTTCAATATAATTCAAGGATTCTGATGATGTATCTAATGCAGAGTAGGAAGAACACATAGAATACAATTTAAACAGATACATACCCGTTCCACAACCAATTTCAAGTATGTTTACAGGTTTAAATAATTTTATTCTCTCAATTGTAGTATCTAACCATTCTCTCATCTCAATTTCAGAAATCTCCATCCCGGTATAGCTGTCATTCCAGGTAA
>JAFGRV010000193.1 GCA_016934975.1 Spirochaetales bacterium
ATCCCCCAGGGTTTAAATGTAGATTATTATTATTCCAAATTTAATTTTTATTTAGTGCAATTAATGTTGCTTTTTCAATTTAATGACTTATTTACTTCTTTTACATTCATTTTTCCTGTTACACTTTTTTTTATAAATGTTACTTTGTGCACCATATATAGAATCTATAATAGAAGAAAAAAAAATCTGAAAAAGAAATATGGGCCGGATTTGATTCATATAAGTATTATTTTATTACTTTTAAGCGGAGTTTATTCCATAAGTAACAGAAGTGAAAATATAGTATTTTTAACTGAAGGAGAGAAAGAAAATTTAAGAGATGGGTATCAAATTGTTCTTAAAAAATTCGATATAGAAACATACAATTCCGGTTTTGTAAAAGATTGGATTTCCGAGGTTGAAATAAAGAGATATGGTGAATTAATAAGAAATTATAAAATCGAGGTCAATAAACCATGTACAGTGGGAGAATATAAAGTTTATCAATATTCATACCGGAAAACGCTCTATCTAACCTTGCAGGATGGAAATGGCAGACAACTTTTTCTTAATCAGGGAAGTGTTTTTGAAGCAGAAGGTAAAAATTACGTGTTATCTGACATACATAAACAAAACACCGGCGATAATTTTTATGCACTATTTAATGAATATAAAGACTTAAAAAAAACAAATAATGAGTTAAAACTTTCACTACATGATACAATTGGTCCCTATACAATTGTATCTGTTCAGGCTTATTTCTATTCAGGATTAAATATAATTAAGGATAACAGTTATATAATTGTTTTCATTGCTATAGTTCTTATGATTTCAGGGCTTATAATTACTTACTATAAAGATGCAATCAAAGGAGTCAAAAAATGATATTTTCAACGATCGCTTTTGCTGTTTTACTAATATCTTTATTATTACAAATAATAAGTTTATTTAAACCGGTTAAAATAGTACAAAAAATAAATACTGTCATAATGGCACTGACTGCTCTATTATTGTTAGCAGATTTTTTTATTATCAGTTTTAAGATAGAATTTATCGCTTTAACAAACATGTACGAATCACTCATATTTTATTCTGCAATTATATTGATTATTTCAATAGTATACACTTTTATTGCCAGGGAAAGATCATATCCGTCAATAGTATTCGGCATGACAATAATAGCTTTTGTGCTCTTATCGGCCGCATCATCTCCCCTCATTCCAAAAGAAATCACCCCGCCAATACCTGCACTCCAATCATATTGGCTCGTCCTTCATGTTTCTCTTGCTTTTATCGGAGAGGCCTTTTTCGCCGTAAGCTTTATTTCATCCTTATTATTTTTATTTTCAAAAAATGATGAAAAGAAAAAAAACATGGAGACAATAACGGTAAAATCAATAACCATAGGATATCCTCTATTCACCGCAGGTGCTATATTGTTTGGTGCCATATGGGCATATTATGCATGGGGACGTTTTTGGGGATGGGATCCAAAGGAAACATGGGCCTTAGTAACATGGTTAACATACACAATATTCCTCCATCTACGTTTACTAAAAAAAGCACAGGGTAAAACTGCGATGATAATTTCAATTGTGGGCTTTTTATTTACACTATTTACTTTTTTCGGTGTCAACTTTTTACTCTCCGGATTGCACAGTTATCTATAGGGTTTCCTTATAAGATCGAAGTACGATTTCGTCGCGTTCCAATTATTGTAATTTAAAAGTGTCCATATCTTCGAATGCATTGTTTGTGCCTTCACGATCATATCCCATATGCAATATGACTTGAATAATTATGTATGGTACAATCCACAAGATTTAATCGAGTTGAATAGGCTAAAATTAATAAGAAAGGATATTTTTTTCTTGACTATTGTAGTCTATGCTATAAAATTGATTTAGCTATCAGCCTTGTATTTGCAAGGAATGAGCATTATATACAAAAAGGAATATATAAAAGAGGTTTAATCATGATCAATAAGAAAATAATATGCTTTCTGTTTATCTGTTGTTGTACTTCGGGAGTTTTTCTCCATGCACAGACTGGTTTGATAGGTGATGCAAATACAGATCAGACAATCGATATTGTGGATGCCTTGATTACTGCCCAATATTATGTCGGGATGCACCCCGTGGATTTCAATGAAACAGCAGCGGACGTGGATAAAAATGGAATGATCGATATTATTGATGCCTTGCTTATCGCTCAGTATTATGTCGGAATCATCACCGAATTTCCCGGTTCAGGCACTGCGACACCCCTACCGGACAGATTGTTGTCCGATCTCACCTTCCCGGATCCGGTTCTGGCTGAGTACGTCCATAACAGCAGCTGCACCTATGTATCAGAGCTTACCAGAGTGATGATAACGTATAAAAACCTCACTAACCTGACTGGCATAAACCAGCTTACAAGTTTAACAGAGTTGGATGTAAGAGGCTGTCCCCTGGAAAGCATCGGTCCCCTGGCAGATTGTCCCACCCTGATTCACCTTAACCTTAATTATTGCCAGGTAGAAGATATTGAGCCTTTACGCGGTCTCGCCGGTATAAAGGACCTTGAGCTAAGGGGCAATACTATTCCGGATTTTACTCCCCTTTCAGGTTTGGTTAATCTGGAAATTTTGGGATTAAGTGATAACAACGTAACGGATCTTTCCTTTCTCGAAACATTAGTGAACCTGAAAGAACTTTTCCTCTCGGAAAATTCTATTTCCGATTTATCGGCACTCATGAATCTTACAAAAATTGAAGTGCTTTATATCGACTCCAATACAATCACCGGTGTGGCCGCCCTCGCTTCGATGAAAGGGCTGAAAACACTTGTGGCAGGAAATAATACGATCCCGGACATTTCAGTACTGAATAACTGCCCGGGGTTACAGGTAGTAAACCTGGTTCAAAACATGATTACCGATATAAAAGCATTACAGCATTGCACCCAATTGCGGGAACTAAATATAGGTACTAATAGTATAATGGATATCAGTCCCCTGCACTACTGCCCGGATGTAAGACTTCTCTATGCCGACAATAACCGGATTGAAAATATTGAACCTCTGGCAGCTTGTAGAGCATTAACAGTGTTATCTCTCGGTCATAACCTGATCCGGGACGTGAGTCCTGTTCAATACCTCACACTTCTTGATTCTCTTTCCCTGGATTATAACAGAGTACGTACCGGAGTGGACACCCTTATCAGCCTCACAAACGCACGCTTTATATATCTTTCGGAGAATCCTGAAATTCCTCCCGAGGATTTAGCGTTGCTGGAATCGGTACTCTCTGCAACGATTTATTATTAAAAAAAGGGAGAGCCCTGCCTTTCTCCGGGACAAGGTGAAATTTATTTTTTTTTATTCTTTCTGCGAATCCCCTTGTCCATGATTATTTGTTTTACTATCAATAAATTTTATTTCGATGTAATCATAATTTATTTCCGTATTTTTTGATAAAGATGTTAAGTAGTGTTTAATACTATCTTTATTACCATTATCCTGATTTTTAATTTGAATATGTGCGGCACAATCTCTTCCATTTTCTTTTGCAAGATATAGTGCATAATCACTTAAATTTATTGTTTGTTCAAGATTTAACAGTTCAGGGTTATATTTATCAAAGGGCATAATGACACTTCCAAGAGAGCAGGTCTTGTAAATTATTTTATTTTCAAATACCTTGAGGGGGGTGCTTTTAATAGTCCTGAGAACCTTTTTTGAAAAAAGCTCCAAATATTCCGGTTCCGTATTATTTAAAATAATTAAAAACTCTTCACCTCCCCACCTGACAATAAAATCATTCGCCCTAATCATTTTTTTTAATACCTTTGCTATAGTAATCAAAACATTATCTCCGGCCATATGGCCATATGAATCATTTACCGCTTTAAAATGGTCAATATCTATGAGACACAATCCTAATACGTTTTCGTTTATTGATAAATTCCTTTTATCTTCATTATCCAATATGTTAACTTTATTCTTTATAAAATTTATTGATAATTCCGATACAAACTCATAGATATATCTTCTATTATGGAGAGCGGTTAAGGGATCAAGCAGTGATAATTCTTTAAGTTTTTTATTTGCCATGTTGAGTTGATTTGTTCTTTCTTTGACTTTTTCTTCCAGATTTTTATATAATCTGGCATTATCAATCGAAATAGAAACCTGAGAAGATAAAATCTTGATAATATTAATCCTTTCGCTAGTAAAGACACTGTCGGAAAGATTGTTTTCCAGATACACAATCCCTTTTAAGGTGTTTTGATATATTATTGGCATACATAAAACTGACTTGATTTTATTTTCCTGAATATACGGATAGTTTTTAAAATCACCTTCAATGCCGGCATTATTAATAACAATACTTTTCATAGTTCGTGCAACATATTGAATAATTTCAGGACAAAGATTCCTGCTTTGTTTATAAGGAAGAGATTGCATAACATCTATTCTATCGGAATTTACCGTTTTCATAGCTTCAATATATAACTCATTATCACTCTGATTTTTTAATAATAGCGATCCGTGCTCTGCTCCCGCGTTTTCAATTATTATATACATTAATGTTCTTAATAGCTTTTCGATCTTTATTTCACTGGAGATGGCTTGATTGGATTTCACTATAGAAGCCATATCAATAATGCTGCCGGTTATCGATTGGCTATCTGTCAAATCGTGGCGTGAACTTTTGACTTTCGAATATGTTCCTTCCCGGGAAAAAAAGTTATGAGAATATTTTTGATCGAACTGTGCGACTTTACGGAAAGCACCCCATTGTTTATACAAATAATAAGCCTCACGGATAAAGGCTTTTCCGATTATTCCGTGCCCGAGATCTACCCAGAAATATCCCTCCGATTCGTTAATAAGTGCCTTCATGTGGATAAAGTCATTTTCTCCGATTGCTTCAAGAGCTTTTTTATAAAGGTTTATTATTTTTATCAGAGATTCATTCTGAATTATTGCCATTTCCGCACACAGGAAATAATACTTATGAGAAAAATTGGGGGGACAATTATCAGACCAATTTTCCAATTTTTTTAAATTTTTTGTAAGGGTGTCCATGATTTTACTTTGTTCACGGGCAGTCGAGTTCTTCCATTTTCGAATGAGAATCAGTGATTGAAATAAATAATGATCTGCTTTGGGAAAATCAGACTGTGCTTCGAAAATAAATTTTTCAGCCATCATATTCCACTTTTCGGCGGCTTGAATGTCACCGTGGATAAAATTGACAAAGGTATTATACTGGAAAAACCTGCCTAAATAGACTAAATTATTGATCTTTTCAATAGTCATGATCATTTCATCGTCACTCTGCTCAAAATCAATTTCCGAATCCTTTCCCGGAATATTTTGAAATTTTTTAATTATGTATAAAATTATTCTTGACAAAAGAAAAGGCATAGCGGTTTGAGATTCTTTAACAAAAATAATTGTATTTTCCGTCTCCTGTCTGCATTCAGTTAAATTTTCTCCTACATACATAAATAAATGGATTTTATGTGCCCGGGCATATGCGGCATGCTGTATATCCCCTGTTTCCAGGCCGATTCTATAAGACATATCATAATACTTAAGACTCTCTTTATAATGAGCACGCCAGTAAGAGATAAATGTAAAACCAAAATAAGCCGCCGGTTTCAGTGAGTCTGCCTTGAATTTATTAATGAGAGCGAAGGAGGCTTCACCAAGCTTATAGGCTGTTGCATAATCACCAAGAATTGAACTCTGGATAACCCCGCAATCAACAAAACACTTGCAGGAATAGGGTGTTGTTCCATAAGCCAAGGTCAGATCAAACATCATTAATGCAGCCAAAATATAAAGGTGAGGATTACTTTGACGGGCAGGAGGAATAACTTGAAAGAGCAATTGCATCGCCAATATTTTTTCCTGCTCTGTCATGTGGGGAAGTTTTACCAGCTCCTCTGTGGGGGTCTCCTCCAAACCCTTTTGCATTTTCATTATTCCTTCTTTAATTTTCTGATCAATTTCCCGGGGTTCTAAAGGCAAAGTGAGGTTAAATAACAGGAGACTCTTGCGTATTTCATCAATTGCTTCGGAAAATCTTGCCTGAAACTCCAGTATGACGGTTTTCAGATTATAAACCAATCCGTTATCAATATTACTGTTCGTAATTGTAAATAAATATTCACAAAGTTCTTCGGCTTTATGAAGGTTCCCGGATAAAAAAACGGCTTCTGCATGTTCCATGAATAGTTCGAATCTTTTACCTGGAATGAACGACCATTCTTTGTCAATTAATAATGATTTTCCGGTCTCAAAATAATTAGCCGCGGTTGCGAAAGCTGTAGATTTCTTTGCCTTCCTCCCTGCAATAAGATTTAATTCCGACAGCTCTATTCTATCTTCTGTTTTTTCAATTAACTCTCTTCCGATATTCAAGTGATTTACCAGGTCGAAAATATAATCCTCATTTTTTGTTTTCCGATAGGTTTTTAAAAACTCGCGCCCGATCTTTAAATGAAATACGGGCTTTTCATCTTCGGGAATCAATGAATAAACAGCCTGCTGGATTCTATCATGCTGAAATGAAAATCCGATATCGACAGAAATAAAAGCAGCGTCTTTCCAATGGAGATTAATTAAACGATAATTACTGTCCAGGGGATAAATTATTTCACCTTCCACAGCCGGCCACAGCTTTATTCCTGTCTCTGACACGGATTTTTCACTGATGAATGAGAGAGTTTTAAGATCAAAATTATTTCCGATGCAAGCTGCCAGTTTTAAAAACATCACTGTTTTTGAAGGTAATAATTCAAGTCTTTGTACTAATAAATCAACGACATTATCACTGACATCAACCTCTGAGACTTTTTTTAAGTCCCATTCCCATCGCCCTTTATCGATGAGGAATTTAAATACCCCCCGGTTGTATAAAGAATTTAATAACTGATTTGTAAAAAAAGGATTTCCTTCTGTCTTTTGGAATACAAGATCTGTCAGAGATTTTGTTTTATCCGGATGACATCTGAAAGTATCGGATATTAATTGATTTATAAAAAATCTATTTAAAGGTTTTAGAAATAATTGATGAATGACGTGAGTTAAATCCGGCGACCTTTTTTTTATCTCATCAATCAAAAGTAACAGCGGATGTCCCGGTCTTACCTCGTTATTTCTGTAAGCCCCGATAAAAAGAATATGCTGTACCTCGCTTGATCCTAATAAATATTTGACTAAATCCAGAGTAGAGAGATCACTCCATTGAAGATCATCTAAAAAAATGACCAGGGGATGCTTTTTTTTAGCAAAGACATTTATGAATTCACGAAAAACCAGATGAAATCTATTTTGAGCTTCTACGGGATTTAACTCAATGACCGATGGCTGCGGTCCTATAATGTGCTCAACCTCGGGGATAAGATCGATGATAAGCTGTGCATTATGATGTACAGCATTGATGATGCGCTGTTTCCAGGTTTCCAGATTTTCATCCGATTCGGTAAGTATCCGGCGGATTAATCCCTGAACAGCCTTAATTATTGCGTAATAGGGAATGTTTTTTTCAAGCTGATCGAATTTACCCGAGATGAAATATCCTTTTTTATCTATTATAGACTTATGAATCTCATGTATCAGAGTGGATTTACCGACACCTGGATAGCCGTCAACTAACAACAAAGATGAACGCCCGTTTGCGGCTTCTTTAAAAACAGTCAATAATAATTTGATTTCTTTCTCTCGTCCGTATAATTTCTGGGGAATCTGAAATCTGTCTGTTATATCATTCTGCCCGATAATAAACGAGGCGATTTCCCCTTTTGACTTTAACTCATGCGTGCAGAGTTCCAGATCTTTCTTTAATCCGATTGCCATCTGATATCTTTCTTCTGCTATTTTGGATAAAAGCTTCATAATAATATCAGAAAGTACTTCCGGGATATCAGGATTAATCTTATGTGGAGGAATAGGGATTTTAGCCATATGGCAGTATACGATTTCCGCTTCATCCTTCCAGTTAAATGGCAGCACCTCGGTAAATAGTTCATACAATGTCACACCAAGGGAATACAAATCTGTCCTGTAATCTATCGATCTGTTCATCCTTCCCGTTTGTTCGGGTGATATGTAATCTAATGTCCCCTCCAGGATATCCATGGTCATAAATTGAGTTATTTCTCTTTTTAATTCCACGGCAATATTGAAATCAATGATCTTTAACTGGTTTGTCTTTCTATTCCAGATTATGTTTGACGGATTTATATCTTTATGAATAACATTTTGTCCATGTATCTGAGACAGAGCATCGGTAATTTTAACAGCAAGGGATAATTTCTCTCCAAACTTGAGTTTTTTTGACTTCAATACCTTTGCAATAGAGATCCCTCCAATATCTTCCATTATAATTGCAAGGCTATTGTTGTGTTTTTCATTTGCGTATACTCTAATGATTCCATCACCGGATAGTTTATCTGTAATTTCAAATTCACGGTGAAAATAGGATAATTCTATGTCAGATGGGTATTCTTTATTCAACAATTTAATAATGACGGGAATTTTGTCAGAATGACGAATTCCACGAAGTATTGTAGAATTATAACTTTTATAAATCTCTTCTATTGTATGATAACCTGCCAGATTAATCACGAATACCCTCTTGCACATCCTATAGACATAAATTCTCAAACGCAGCGCTAAAAAGAATCCCTTTACAAATTACACGTCACATTTGTATAGGAGTAATATAAACAACAAAACAATCCGGAAAATATATTAATATCGATACTTATTTAATTTTATAAGGAAATGGAAAATAATCAAGTCTGTTTTAGAAAACTTAAAATGAAGAATTTAGGTAATCACGATTATGTCTATACTGACAATTTTATGAATTGTCAGTATTTCCGATTGCAGTCCGTTGAGTCAATTTCTTTTACAATAAAAAATGAGATAAAACAACCATGTGTAAGAAATTGGCAATCTCAGGGACAGATGTACCAGATAACTGGTACATCTGTATTTTACATCCAACTCGCTAAACTGTTATAAAAACTAAAATTAACAGAATTGGGAGATAAGCTCCACATAATATTGGGCGACCAGAAGAGCATCAATAATATCGATGGATCCGTCACAATTGGTGTCCGCGTTTCCCGCGATAAAAGGCGACGGATCAAGGTCCACATAGTACTGTGCGATAAGAAGGGCATCGACAATATCAATAGCACCATCACCGTTTGTATCACCCCGCAGGGCAGTCGTGACTTCAACACTCCCATCAATACCGCATGCAGTCCCTATGGTGTTCGTTCCTCCATCAACAAGCTTATCAACAAAGAGGCCCAGGGGAGATGTTCCTTCTGCAATGGCATTAAAAGTGATGACGAGTACCTGGAGATCGGAACCGGGACCTGTACCCGATGTATCAAATCCCGAGACAATGATTTCACCTGGATTGAGTGTATTCGCAGCGGAAACGAACCCTTCGGATCCTTCTTCCACCTCGACAACCTCTAAAATAGTTTCATTATAGGTGATGGTAAAACCGTATGCTGAAAGTTCCTGGTTTCCCGAATCAACCATAACATCAATCCGGAATGAGGAATTCACGCCCTGGGTTGAATTATTCGGATTAAAGAATACATTACACTCCCCGGGAGGAGTTGTGGGTGTAGGTGTTGGTGTAGGAGTCGGCGTATCAGTTGGTTGAATGGTAATCTCAGGGGGATTGGCAAGATCTGCAACTTCCGAAGGGCTTATGGCTCTGTTATAGAGAACAAAATCGTCTACTACACCGCTCAGATAGGGATCATTTGTCCATTGGGATCTTCCGATATAATTATTCGTCGTATTTCCCATATCCGCGGGTTTCAGGGTCATATTATTATTTCTGTCCACTTCCTGTCCATTGATGTAAAAGATGGCGGTATTTCCACTCTTTGTAATGGCAAAATGCTGATCAGAACCTGTGGGCAGAGCACTCGGTCCGTTAAGGCCCTGTTCCCCGTCATTCCCCGTAAGGGTAATGCAAAAATACGGATTCCCTGTGGTGCCCGATGCCGGGGTGAGCATCATAAAAATATTCGTATCACCCCCAAAGTCGAAAATCCGTACCCAATCGGGAATAGAGTTCAAGTTTACCCTGCAGGCGATGGAAAAATCCTGCAAGTCAGTTGTAATGTTGTCCGGGAGGTCCACATAGTCGCTCGAACCGTTGAGTGTATAGGGACCGCCGCTCCAGATAGGTTCCTGCTGAGGGACCGTTGTCGGAGCCGGTGTGGCAGGGGGACCACTACTGAGCTTGAGCATTCCGGTGCCATGACTCGGAACAGTCATTGTATATGATCCGGTGAAGCTGCCTCTATCAACCTTTGCCCATAAATCCCTTACTGTTACCGTACCGGATAACCCGATACTCGCAAAATCGACGGTAATACTTGAAGATGATCCATTTCTGTTCAACAGTGCGACTGCTTTGGTTGTTCCATTCGCAGTGCCCAGGGGTTTTGACCATACTTCAAGACCGTTATTTGAACTTATCCTGGTTCCCTGGATACCGGCGGGATCCTGATTAACAGCGATTGCTTCGGTATTCAGCAGAATATCTCTTGTCGTCTGATTCATGTTTCTAATATCATTACCTGCAAGGAGGGGAGCAGCCATGATACACCACATACTCATCTGGGTACGGTATTCTTCTGTTGTACAACCGCCGTTTCCAATCTCAAGCATATCAGGATCGTTCCATCCCCCGGGACCTGCGTAACTTGCCAGGTTTCTATTATCATCAATACATTCGATAATACCCTTGCCCCAACTTGTGCCATTATCCCATCTATCGACAATATCATCGGAGACTCGCCATAAATTGCCGGTCGAGGGCATCCAACTCTGGAATTGCCATGCACAAATACTGAAAACGATGGGTCTCCCGCAACTTGCAAGGGCATTTTTCATGTTTACATAAGCGGTTTGTTGATCACCGACAGGGTTACAGTTGTCATATTTTAAATAATCAACCCCCCAGGATGCAAATGAATTGGCATCCCTCTGTTCATTGCCATAACTTCCGCTTTGAGGAACCCCTGCACAGGTCATGGTGCCGCGGTCTCCATATATTCCGAACTTCAGACCCTTGCTATGGATATAATCTCCCAAAGCCTTCATACCGCTGGGGAAACGGGTAGGATCGGCTCTAAGATTTCCGTTTGAGTCGCGGGAAGTAGCCATCCAGTTGTCATCGAGATTCAGATAAATATAACCGGCGTCTCGCATCCCGGAGCTCACCATCGCATCGGCGATCTGTTTAATCTGGGTCTCATTAATATTCTCATGAAACACATTCCAGCTGTTCCACCCCATGGGCGGAGTGAGAGCCAAACCGTTATTTAAGGCCGCCGCTTGAATTAGCGAAAAAAATCCTGACATGATAACAACACTAAAAATCAACCTTGATACCATTGTTTTTACATTTTTCATTTTTTCCTCCATGATATAGGAAATATACTTTGTTTTCTTGTACTTCTTTTATAAATAGAGTTCTATATCTATTCTGTACAGACTTGTATTATACTTTTTTTTTAAGCACATATAAATGTCGGGATGTTGGTTTTTATCGGCTCAATTTGATTAATATATGAAAAAATGTTATATTTCTAAAAGAGGCTGATGGTTTAGCCCCGGGTTTATCTCTCGGGTATACCCACGGATAAATCCGAGGGTATACCCGAGAGATAGGGAAAAGCCCGCCTGCAAAGTCCGTTCCGTGAACTCCGTTACGTGAACGGGCGGTGGCGGCTTTCTTTTGATAGTAAAATGTGGAATAAAAAATAAATGATAGAAGAATGTTATAATTCTATTCAATCAGATTCGGATTTAAATGTCACCTTCACGGGGAGAGAAATGTGCAGACCATTACACAACTTTTTTGGAATTCGAAATCATTATGTGGTTCACTATATTGTGAAGGGTGAAGGAATCCTGAAAATAAACAATAAAACCTACCACCTGGTCCCCGGCTGCGCTTTCTATATTTTCCCGGGACAAAAAAATTTTTATCAGGCAGCTAAAAATAATCCCTGGACATACAAATGGATTGGTTTCGTCGGTTCAAAAGCAGATCAAACCCTGGCTCTTATGAACATAACACGGGACAATCCGGTTTATTCCTGTGAATATTCAAAAGAGATTGATGATCTGTTTGATATGCTTTTCTATATCTTGAAAACATGCTCCAATGGTTTTCAAATCAAGGTGTTAGGGACATTCTATCTGATATTAACCAAGTTTCTCGATAATGCAGAAAATATTATTATAGAAGATACAAATAAGAAAGAGGATTATATTCCCACCATACTTAAATTTATTAAAATCAATTATCAGCGCAACATTTCCGTTTTGCAGATGGCAAATTTCCTCGGATTAAACCGCTCATATTTTTCCAGTCTTTTTAAAAAGAAAATGAATATGAATATTCAGGAATACCTGATTCACTACCGCATCGATAAAGCAAAAAAAATGCTTTCTCATACGAATTATAATATTTCCGAGATCGCCTTTTCTATCGGCTACAACGACTATTACAGTTTTATCAAAAGCTTCAAAAAAATTACCGGATTCACACCGAAAGAATATAGAAAAATGCATATTATTGATGCGGTGCAATTCATGGAGTGAGTGAAATGAAATATTAATCCCTTGAGTTCATGAGTTATTCAGCCTTTGATAGCGCCGCTCGTGAGTCCCGACACGATGTACTTCTGGCATAAGATATAAAAAATCACCGCGGGGATCATTGACAGGGTCAGGAAAGCAAGGATCAAGTTCCAGTCCGCTGCATACTGACCTATGAAATCCATCACCCCCAGGGGGAGAGTGAATTTCTTCTGGGTATTCAATACCAAAAGGGGCGTGAAGAAATTATTCCAGCTGCTTACAAGGGTCAGGACGCTTACCGTTGCAAGGATGGGTGTAGACAGTGGCATGACGATCCGGAAAAGGAATCCGAAACGGCCGTAGCCATCGATTGTTGCCGCCTCTTCAAGTTCCACGGGGATCTGTTTGATAAAGCCCCGGAGAAGCAAGATCATCATCGAGAGTCCGAAAGCGGCCTGGGGCAGAATAACGCCGATATGCGTGTCTAAAAGTTGAAAATTTCGCAGCTGAACATAGAGAGGCAGAATCGCTACCGCAAGGGGGAAGAGCAGACCGAGACTGAAGTAAAAAAATAAAATACTATTGAGTTTGAACTTGATACGCGCCAGGGCGTAGCCTGCGAATGTACCGACGAAAAGAATGACAGCGACGGTACCAATGCCGACGATGAGACTGTTCATGAGTCCCGACCAGAAGTTACCGACTTCCCCGATGAGCATGTCTGTGTATTGGTTCCACATGTAAGGGTCAGGCAGGGAAACCGGCTCGGCCCGGAGCTGTCCGACACTCTTGAACCCGCCTATGACCGAGATA
>JAFGRV010000194.1 GCA_016934975.1 Spirochaetales bacterium
GGGGAGATACGAAGGAGAACAGGTATTGATTCTTCCTTTTTTGTTATTATATTTTTCCTGCACTGAGTCAGCGTTTTAACATTCGTTAAATTTAAGCCCTCTTCAAAAAGATCTGCCACCGGTTTGTTCACAAGGTCCCATTCCGAACAACCGAGAAGCTGGGTGAGCTGTTGATTTACCCTGGTAATTTCGCCTTTTTCATCGGTAAGTAAAAGAATATCCATCATATTAAAAAGAATTTCATGTACTGCTTTTTCCGGGGAGATTATTATGAAATTATATTTTTTAATTACAAAAAGAACACCGCTAAGCCAAAGAAGGGTTGCCACATGAGACAAAGAAGGAAAAAACTGTATTTTAATAAACATGCAGAAAATTTCTTCCGTATAGATCAATACGATAGAGAGGAGAAAAGTAAAGAGAATAATTAATGCCTGATTCCTCTTTTCTATTGATGCTAATGCCATTTTCCACCTGTATAATACAATAATATTAATGATATTAATAGATGTGAACAAACCGACATAAAACCAGACAAAAAACGAGGATTTATTTAATTCAATTATCCAGCCCGAAGGTGTGATGATAAGATCCAGTACTATGGCTTCCGGAATAAATAATCCGATAACACTGATACACGATAGAAGATAGAGCACAGAAGGCAGCCACCTATGTTTACGGAGGATATTCCTCTGAGAAATTGCAAAAACAGTATGGGTAACAACTGCCGGAAGGAAAAAAGGCCCCAGGAGAGATACCAAATAAATATTAATTGCTATATCTTTATTTTGCACACAATGAAAGAGAGCAGTACAAAAGGACCAAAAGGCACTTGTTATTGCCACACTAAAAAAGAGTTTATGAATGAGTCCGCTTTTATTCTGATTTATTGCATATATTCCAAAATGTATATAAATAACGCTTACTATGAGAGAAGAAAATGAAGTTATCATCATCATCATCATATGAATACCATCACCTGCAATAAGTTTTCAGGAGAAATACAGCCGTCTCTCTCTACTTAACTCTCTCTGAATTTATCATCTCCTGTCATTATAACATTTTTTATTAATAGCAGCTATTTCCCCTGCTACATTAAACAATAATCATTTCCTTCTTTAAATTAAATTATTACCTCTATTTTTATCTTTTTTTTATACCGTTTATTCACATCCATTCTTTTTATAACAAAGATCCGGTTGATTAATACTGACCACCGTATCTGCTTCAACAGATGTCGTAATCCAGGTATTCCCGCCGATCACTGCGTTTTCTGCGATAACAGTCTCACCGCCTAAAATGGTTGCATTTGCGTAAACAGTTACATAATCTTTCAAAGTCGGGTGCCGTTTTACGTCACGCATCAGTTTGCCTTTTTCATCTTTCGGGAAAGATCGTGCACCCAAGGTAACCCCCTGGTATATTTTTACATTATTACCGATTTCCGTCGTTTCACCAATCACAACGCCTGTGCCATGATCGATAAAAAAGGATTCACCGATCGTGGCTCCCGGGTGAATATCGATCCCGGTCTGAGCATGAGACCACTCGCTCATCATCCGTGGAATAAGAGGAACATTCTCTTTATAAAGAATGTGGGCAATCCGGTGAACAGTAATCGCTTTGATGAAAGGATAACTCTGAATAACTTCATCGTACGACCTGGCAGCAGGATCTCCTTCGAATGCGGCCGTAACATCAAGTTTAATGAAGTGTCTAATTTCCGGGAGTGAGTCCAGTAAATGAGCTGATATCTTATTTGCCATCCACTGGCACTCACATTCCTCACAATTATCCAGAGTACACTGATACTTAAGAGCACGGGTTATCTGTTTAACAAGCTTTCCGTACAATCCTTCGATAATTGAACCGACATAAAAATGAATAGAGGAAGTTGTTACTATTTCATTCCCCACAAAACCGGGAAAAATAACACGAAAAAAATCAGTAATAATATCAACAATAGAATCGGCTGTCGGAAGATTTAGGCCATCAACATGATTAATACCGATCTGAGTCTTATATGAATCCTCAAGCACCTTGATTAATCCGAGCATTTTATTTTTTTTCCAATCAATTAGTTCTTTCAAGGCCGCATTCCTCTCATTTATACATTATGCAGGCTACGCCCGTAACCCAAATAATTAATCTATTACAAAGTTGCCGTTGTGAAAATTTATGATTTTCAGCGAACCTGCGTTTCTCTATTATTATATTTCAACAATCCACAAGAGTTACAGTTTATTTTACTCACACTCACGGTTTATAGATAAAATATTGATTTTCCGGCACATTGTCAATATACTCAGAGGCATTTGCACTACCCTAAACACTTACAAATTTACTATAAATGCAGCCAAAGGCTTCTTTGCCTGGTACGCATAAAATGCCTCCTAAAATCACCTGAGGATCTCCATCATCACCACTACTGTAACCGTCTTACATTCGTGAGTCTTAAAGCAAGATCTCATAAAGATATCAAGAAGAACATCATTGGCATGGTGCCCGCATACTGATTAAGATTACACTCTTCACTATTCCTTTAATTGCCAATGATTAAGAGAAAACTGGTATTATTATGATTAGTTGAAAAAATAAAAATTCATTAAAGTGAGCTCTGTTTATGTGATCCGGAAAGTATTAGATTTGAATTTATTTTTCTAAATTCATTACAATTATTGTAAGTAATTTTATTTTTTTATTCTTTTCTCTTGCCGATTCTCCACTATATGACTATATTTATAATGTAGAGATAAAATAGTGGGGAGGAGGATAACATAGGAGAGACTAAGGCTATCGGAAGAATTTTAAAAAAAATAGCTTTATGACTTTTATAGTATGAGATAAGGTATAAAAAAAGAAAAGACGTACATACTAAAGAGATATATGATTTTATTTTAAAAGCGGAAAATATAAGAAATAATAAGAACTACTCTTTAAATGGACTTCGAAAGATCGTTAAATTTATTTCTTTTTTTATATGCCGATCAAAAAAATCAGTATGGTGATTATAGTGCTAGTGATTGACAGGGGAATTTTATTATCCCTTTACCATATGAATATATTGTCTTGGGCTTTAAGCCCTTAAGGACCTCCTCCTTAAATGACTCTTTTTTATGTAGCGGGGCTGTTTGGGTAATACCGGACAGCCCTCATTTTTTAATTCCTCTATAACGAAAAACATTTGATTTTTCGGTATTTCCTATAATAACAGTTTTCCATTTCTTACTATCAAAAGGATAGAAAAGAAACGAGCGGTTTGCCGGGTTTTAAGAAAACCAATTAAGTGGGAGTATACATTAAAGGAGTTTACAGTGAATATATTTCTTACCGGAGGAACCGGTTTTATCGGATCATATGTGACAAAAATACTTATCGATGCGGGACACTCAATCTCTTTATTAGCACGGAATCCTGATAAAGTCCCTGCTCTTAAAGATCTGCCCGGGGTTACTATAATACCCGGACTTCTTTCTGATTTCGATATTATTAACGAACACCTCCGGGGAAAGGATGCATGCATACATATTGCCCTCGGCTGGGGGGAAGCGGCCACAAGTATGTTAAAAAATGACACCTTCCCTTCGGTATATCTTTTTGAAACTGCTGCCAGGGCAGGAATTTCTCATTTTATTTATACGTCCTCTACGGCTGCTGTTGCCAATACACCTCCCCAATCGGGAACATACCCTGCGGAAGCTCATCCCACTGATTTTTATGGGGCAGCGAAAGCATCGAGTGAAAAATACTTATATGCGATATCACATCAGTCACAGATGCAGTGCAACATTATCCGGCCGGGATATACATTCGGCAATCCTGTGGTCCCGGGAGCATCCATGCAGCCGGATGACAGGTTAAAATATATAGCAAGACAGGCTAAGGCAGGCAATCCTATCAACCTTACCCGCCATGACGGAACTCAGTTTCTTTGGGCAGGGGATCTTGCGAAGATTTACAAGGCTGTCCTCGATTCTCACATGAACAGACAATGTTATTTCGGACTGGGGAAAAATTTTGATTCCTGGGAGAAAATTGCACAAAAAGCAATACAATTGTCAGGATCAAAAAGCACAATTATATTGGAAGAGAAAGGGTATGATCCGGTTCCGTATCTTTTTGACGTATCACTTATAAAAAAGGATTTTAATCTGGAATTTGAAGCCTGGGACAGGATATGTGAACACCTGGAATATCTTATTCGCGGGGCCTGACGGGAATATCAATGAAGTCCGGAATCCTTAAAAATGAATCAAAGCGTCAGGGAATTGTGTATTGAGTCCCATCCGTAATACGTTTAACATTATTTTTCTCATTATTCCGTATCCGCCCTTTTGTATCGAGACTTTTAAGCAATGTATAATATCTCGTCCGGTTAATAATCCGGGCAGATACGATATCAGGTCTGTTATATGCACTCACATGAGTTTCACGGTCCAGGTCACCCTGTTTCAATTCCTGCAAAATAGTGCCGTGTTCATTCTTCTTCACGACACACAACTTTTCCGTATGGTCGGTAAAAAACCAGCCTTCTCTCATCTTTTTTTCCGGCCGCAAGGTCCAGAGAAAAAAATCATTATAAAGAGAAAGACGTGCATCCGGTGTATCGGCAGGTTCAGTATTTCCGGTTTCGGGAGTGCTTTCCCAGAAACAAATGGTCCCGTCATCACTTCCGGTGAGAATCAGATTCAGATTTTCAATAAATACTAATCCATGAACCGGACTTGTATGCCCACGGTATATTCTCCCGCATTCACCTGTCGTAATATTCCACTCCCGTAATGTCCCGTCCGTACCGACAGAAAAAACCCGTTTAAATGCATAATCGGCTGTAACATTTGTCACACGGCCTTCATGCCCCCGGAACTCCTTTAACGTCCCGCCTGTCTCGATATTCCAGAGACGAATTGATCCGTCCATTGACGCGGAAAGAAGATACGGTTTCATCGGATGAAGAACGAGAGCATAGATATCATCAATATGCCCTTTTATTTCCCGTTCATGTCCCGATACAAGATCCCAAATCATTATCCGGGGTCCGCTCCCTGCGGCAAGATATCGTTTATTTGCCGAAATGGTATAGCAGAAACCCCTGGCATTAAATTTTTTTCCGCACTCCCGGAGATTTTCATCAAGGTGGATAATGAGTCCGGTATGATCTGCCGCAAAGATGGTGTTATCAACCGTATTAAAAAAAAGGGTATAAATCCGTTCGTCAAGCTCTTTATTTATTTCTCTTGCTTTAAATTTACTCATATCCCAGGATATAATTATTCCGTCCCACCCCGCGGAAAATAAATCGGATCTGCGGGGATCAAACACAAGGGACCGGATAAGACCTTGATGCCCCCGGAGTGTATGCACAAGCTTGCATGTCGTCATATCCCATATCTTTACCTCTCCATTACCGGTTCCTGCCGCCAGGTACTTATTATTACTGCTTAGCCCGACAGACCTGATAACATGCCCATCTCCCTTAAGTATTGTCTCTATTTTTTCAGTTTCCGGATAGATTATCCGGATTGTCGTATCGCCGCTTGTTGTCAATAACGTTTTATCATTATCTATATAATCAATCTTATGAATGTGTTCATTACATACAGACAGAGTTTTTACACATACCCCCCCGGGAAGCTTAAAAATTTTTATTTTACGGGGTCTGCCGCAGACAGCCAGATACGTGCTATCTTTGGAAATGGCAATGTCAAAAACAGTCATCCCTTGAGTCTCTATCTGCTTTATCACCTTACCACTCTTCCGATTTATAACATATAATGCATGTTCCCTGCCCACGAGTGAAACAAATGATCCGTCGGGACTTATACAAAGGGCATCAACAATATGTGCTCCCTGGTATAAAATCCGGTACGAATCCGTAAAAAGTTTCCATTCTATACATTTCCCGTCCCCCCCTCCACTCACAAAAGTAGTACCATCCGGGCTAAAAGAAACACAGAGAACGCTGCGATTATGCTGCCGATAGGTTTTTATAAGCCTCCCGGTCTGTATCTGCCACAAACGCACGGTATTGTCTTTTCCCCCGCTCACAATATATGAACCGTCATTATTTATAGCGAGACAAAAGATAGCGGACATCAGCTTCTCCAGTATCCTGCACTTTCCCGTAGCGATTTCCCAGATCCGGATAGTATTATCTTTACTCCCGGAGATAATTGTTTTATTATCCGGGGTCATACAGACAGCTGTCACATGATGTGTATGACCTTTAAAAATCCGCAGTAATTTTCTCTGTTCAAGGTCCCAGAGCACAACCGCCCCGTCTGTCCCGGCCGTAACACAATATTTTTTATCTTTTGAGAGGTAATGGGACATCATAAAATGGTAACCCAGATCTTCTTCCACAACCTTTTTGACGATAAGTTTTTCAAAGGACTCCAGGATTCCTGCTAATTGGATAATTGAACCAAACTCTTCTTTTATAAGATCGGGTGCTGATCGATTCGGAAAGGACAATTGAGCTTGTACTTTTTCTTTTTCATCCAAGGGCTAAAACTCCCAAGACAACAATTATTTATAAACAAATATACTATAGTATAGCACTATAGTAGTATATTAGGCTACCAAATGAGCGATTATTTATAAATAATTGTACGTATTTATGTTACTTTGCATGAGCCGGAGTCAATATTCTTAGTATTTTTTACAATCATTGCTGCTTTCATTTTTTTGATTTTTTTTAAAACTTCAGTTTCAATCATCCTAAATAATACATTAATAGCAATGGAAATAGAAGTCGATCCGGCTGCACACCTCTTTTTTGACACATGGGGAACAATTCGTGTAAATCCCTTTTCATCTGTTGTAAAAATTTCGTCTCTTTTTATCAGTCAAACAAAAACCCGGATAAAATATAATTGATGGAAAATGAATCTTCATGAGGCTGATACTATAAAGAACTGACCGAAGATATGAGGCTTTAAACATTTTTATGAATCATGCCTGCGGAAAACGCAAGCAGAAGACAGACGCATTATTCGGTAATTTCCACGTGGTTGCCGTCAGGGTCCAGTATACAAGCTTCATAATACCCGTCCCCCGTAACTCTCGGTTCACTCACGACTTCATACCCGTCAGCTCTTAATTCCTCAACAAGTTTATCAACCATGCGCCGGGAAGAGACAGAGAAAGCGAAATGGGCATACCCCCGGGATAATCTTCCCGGATCTCCTGATTTTTCATCAACCGTCGAAGAATATCTCATCAATTCGAGTCTGGCACCCGATTCAAATCTGATGAAATAAGATTCAAAACCTTTTTTCGGATTTATGTATTTTGTATGTGCTGTTCCTTGAAAATAATGAACATAAAAATCTTTAAGTACTTCGAGATTATTTGTCAGTATGGCGATATGCTCAATTGTTATTTTACTCATAGGGCTCCATCCGGACATCCGGTTTATGAAAAACGGGATTTATTGACTCTGGGCTGCTTTTCTATAAAAAACTTCCGGGAGATTTAAAAAGTAATTATGTGCAAGTTCCAGGCTTTTTAAGGAGACCCGTTCATCTTTCCCGTGGAGCATCCGGACGTATTCATCCAGGGTCATATCTTCATCGAACATACAAAAGCCGTATACGGTACTTCCGCGCATCCGCCAGAACCGTGCGTCAGTGACGCCGCTAAAAAGTGTTGGGATAGAGGATATTCCCGGATAAATGGATTTGAAGATCTCTACTGTGGCTTCAAAAAGCGGTGTCTCCACAGGAGAAACATTCGATGGAAAATAATCGACCACTTCGATAGTAAAATCCTCTTTAAATGGACCGAGAGCGGACTTAATACCGGCCATCACATCTTCCACATTCTGTCCCGGGAGGATCCGGATATCCAGGTCTATTTCTCCTTTATCCGGAATAATATTCACTTTATTCCCGGACCGGAGGATGTTCGGGCTTATTGTCATTCTGGAAACCGCATGGAGATACCTGGCAAGCCCCGGGGTTGAAGCATAAAGCTGCTTAAGGGTGAGGTTGATGGTGAGGGGATTAAGCAACAAATTTTGAGTAACCGTGGGAAAGTTCAAATTTTTCACCATTTCCCTGTATTCTTTGGTAATGATCGGTTTCAGGGGCTGATGCTGCATTTCAGTCACTGCCCGGGCAACCTTAATCGCCGCATTTTTTGCTCTATACGGAAGGCTGCCATGCCCCGAATTCCCCTCGGTTGTCAGTTTTGTCCAGGCAAGTCCCTTTTCTCCCGTGGTAATAGTGATCCCCGTCCCCTGTTTTCCCCGAACAAAGAATCCGCCGCCTTCGGTAATCATGTAATTTGTCTTTACTTTATCCCAATGGTTTTCCACGAGCCACCGGGCTCCCAGCCTGCCGGATGCCTCTTCATCTGCCACGGCGAGGTAAATAAAATCGCCGGGAAACCTTTTATGTTTTTTTACCAATTCCGCGAAAGCGCTCGCTGAACAGGCGGTGATATTCAACATGTCCAGGGTTCCTCTCCCCCAGA
The DNA here is from genome assembly GCA_016934975.1 of Spirochaetales bacterium. Taxonomy (GTDB): domain Bacteria; phylum Spirochaetota; class Spirochaetia; order SZUA-6; family JAFGRV01; genus JAFGRV01. The sequence goes on from JAFGRV010000194.1 coordinate 8,479, forward strand.
TATATCCTCCCCGTTCATCGGCCCCGAAGGGATCACAACTCCAGTCATCTTCTTTGGCAGGAACGACATCCATGTGGCTCATATACATAAGAGACGGAGCATGAGGATCAGTTCCGGGTATCCGGACTATAATATTTGCCCGGCCTTCTGCGGATTCGAGGATTTCCGATTTTATCTTGTATGAGTGAAAAAACTTCTTTAACGTACGGGCAGATTTAATTTCATTTCCCGATCCCGGGGTACCATCATTCACACACTTGTTTTTTATTAAAGATTTTAACAAATTTACACACTGATTATCCATTTATTAACACTTTTACTCGGATACTTTAAACTTATCTATTCCCTCGTTAAGGTAACTTACATTTGTCCTGATCTTTTCCGAGACATCCTGAAGGAGCTGTAAAGCCCCGAGGATTTCCTCACTCCCGATTTTCTGTTCCGAAGAAGCGCTCAGGATTTCCGTCGCTACCTGATCGAGCTGACTCGTCGCCTCCATTACTTTTTCACCGCCCTCCGTCTCTTTCCGGATAGCCTCACTTATCTCGGAAGACAGATTGACCAGATGTTCCATGGATTTCAGGATTTCCTGTGCTCCCAGTCTCTGTTCACTCATGGCGCTGGTGATCTCCATAACTATATTTACCGTTGCATCAATATCTATCATGATTTCGTTAAATGCTTTGCCGGCATCTTCGGAAAGTTTTGTCCCATGTTCAATCTTGTCTATAGTCTCTTTTACATTCTGCTTGATTGTTTTCGCTTCTTCCGATGAATCGGCCGCGAGTTTACGGATTTCTTCCGCAACAACCGCGAATCCTCTTCCGGCAGCCCCTGCATGAGCAGCCTCAATCGCCGCATTCATGGAAAGAAGGTTTGTTGTTGCCGCTATCCGTGCAATTCCGCCGATTGCTTCTGCTATTTTAGACGAAGCATTCTGTATCTCCTGCATCGCTTTCATCATCAATGTCAGTTTTTCACCACCGTCCCGGGCAATATCGGAGAGTTTCTTGGATAGTTTCTCTGCTTTTTCCGAACTATTGCTCACCGAATTAATTGAGCTTACCATTTCTTCCACACTCGCAGAGCTTTCAGCCACAGCACCTGCCTGGCTTTCAACATTTTCTTTGATTTGTTCTGTAATCTTCATCATAATATTGATGGAATCGATGGTGTTATCAACAACTTCTTTATGTTTTTGGAGGTTCATATGAACACTCTCTATGGAAGCAACCATTTCTCTTGTCGCGGCGCTTGATTGATCGACAGCCGAAGTAAGGTCTTCATTGACTTTTGCAACTTCTTCGTAATCCTTTTTTATTTTGCCGAAAAACTCATCTAATGCCCCCGCCATCGTATCAAAAGCAGAACCAATCTGACCGATCTCATTCTTTTCTTTCATTTGGATCCGGATGGTTAAATTCTTTTCTGCAAGACTGCTGATCGCATAAATCAGTTTTCTAAAGGGCCTGAAAGAGAGCCAGATAATCCATACCATGACAAGAAGAAAACAGATCATAATGAAAAAAGTGATAAATATCTGGACTTGCACCCCACCTATAATCTCTTTAATAGAATTACATTCCTTGACGCTTTCCGATGCCATAGCAAGATCTTTGATAGCGGAAAACTGAATTCCCAGAAGGAGCCGGTCTATCATAAAAATGACAAACAGAATAATCGCTAAAATGAGTATCTTATTAAGAATAGTAAATCTAATCTTTTTTTCTTTCGTCTCCATGACTCACCTCTATTCAGTATTTTATTTCTATAAATGGTATTTATGAGAGTCAAATCTACATATGACCCATAACATCATAGAATATTATTTTATCTTTAATGATACCAATCCTCTCAAAACAACACTCATGCCGTACATAAAACCTTACAAAATAAATGTTAATTGATTTCCAAGAAAAAGTCAAAAAAGAAATTTTTTATTTGCAGTCTTCTATTTTGTATTTATCATGTCCGGCCGGTTTATGAAGACAATTTATTTCATTATAAAATTTACTCACTTACTTTCACTTGAAACCTTCGATTTAATAGAGTATAAAATATCATATGGGAAATAAGAAATCTGAAAAAATAACTATTATCGGTGCGGGAGCCTGGGGAACGGCAATCGCAAAGGTCATTGCAGATAAAGGCTATAATGTCACACTCTGGTGTTTTGAAAAGGAGGTGGCGGAAGAAATAAACACACATCATATAAATAGTAAATATCTTATCGGTGTAAGTCTTCCGGAAAAACTGACAGCAATTACTGATCTTGAAAAAGCGATACATTCGAAAGATTTTCTCATACTCGCAACACCATCCCTGTACATCATCGATATTGTAAAGAAAATTCTTCACAGCCCGGATATAATTGAAGGAAAAACACTCATCGGGATACTTACAAAAGGCTTTATACAGACAAAAGGGGGGACGCAGCTTATCACCACTGCCCTGGAAAATTACCTTCCCGGATTCTATAAGGGCAATCTCGTCTATATTTCCGGACCAAGCCACGCAGAAGAGGTGGCCCGTGGAAAAATAACCGGGCTTATCAGCGCATCCCTTAATGGTCTCAACTCCATTAAATTCCGGGAGCTTCTCTCCGGGGGAAAACTTATTGTATTTTCTTCCTTTGATATTGCAGGGGTTCAGGTGAGCGCGGCCTTGAAAAATGTAATCGCCATAGCCTTTGGAATTCTCGACGCATTAAAAGAGCTTTCTCCGAACTTCGGAGACAATACGGAATCACTTCTCCTGGCAGCCGGGCTTAATGAAATACAATTACTTGGACAAGCCATGGGATCCACTCATCCGGAAACCTTTACCTCCATAGCAGGAGTCGGAGATCTTGATGTGACATGCCGGAGTAAGTACGGGAGAAACAGGCAGTTTGGAAGAGAAATTATTATTTCCCGCCGACTTCAGGGATATAAGAATATTCAGGAACTTATTGATGACATTCCTTCAATCGGATATTTCCCCGAAGGAATTTTAGCTGCCCAACGTGTGCATGAACTCATCGAAAAATATAAATTAAAACTTCCCATATCTCATGGGGTATATAAATTATTAAACTGTCAGGTTCAACCCTTACAGGAGGTAAAAAATATCCTCAGGAAAATTACCCGGGGTACGGGATTTGACTCGATAGAGAAAAAGTAGAAGCTACCGGCATTTTCCTTAAATCTCATGATGCATCAACCGGGCGTGCCGGAAACACGAAATAAGATGGTCATTTACCAGTCCTATCGCCTGAATATGGGCATAAATGGTTGTTGAACCCACAAATTTGAATCCCCTTTTTTTTAAATCCTTGCTTATTTTATCCGAGAGTTCGGTGGTAACAGGAAGTTCATTTTGTTTTTTCCATTGATTATGAACCGGTTTATAGTTTACAAACCCCCATATATACGCATCAAAACTCTTGAATTCTTTTTGAATTTCCAGAAAGCGGGCGGCATTATTAATAACAGCCTCTATTTTTCTCCGGTTGCGGATGATCCCGGGATTCGCGAGTAAGGATGTAATCTGTTCCTCTTTGTATTTTACAATCTTTACAGGATTAAACCCGCTCAAGGCTTTTCTGAAATTCTCACGTTTATTGAGGATCGTCATCCAGCTTAATCCGGCCTGCATTGACTCAAGCACAAGGAATTCAAAATGTTTTTGTTCTTCGTGAACAGGGGTTCCCCATTCTTCATCATGATATGTTTGTAAAAGTTCATTTCCGAGACACCAGGGGCATCGATCCATAGAATCCTCCTTATTGCAATTCTTCTTACGTTTCTTTAGGCGGAGATAGTGAGTGTGCGAGGGTTTTTATCTCATCGAGATCGGCTAATGTAAAACCTGCCCATTCCATTGGGAAAAGAGTATTATTGTGAGTAAGTGGTTCTTCCGCAAGGGGATAGGAAGAAAGCTCTACACTCTTCTCCCACAAAAGACTCCCGGGAACAGGGGAATATTGGGCAATATACATCCTTACTCCGAATTGGGATGCAAATCGGAGAGTTCCCTCAACCTCTTTTTTATATTGACCCGGAAGTCCCGCCAAAATATATAGTCCGATCTCATTCATCCCGAATCCCGCACCTTTAAGGAGTTCAATCTTGTCTTTACACTCTTTTATCTCCAGTTTTTGATCTATCGTACGGTGAAAATCATTGTCACCGCTTTCAAAACCGATTCGCACCTCTTTAAATCCGGCCTGTTTCATGAACAATGCCGTCATACGATCCAGATATTTGAGATGAATCCCATTCGGTAAATATAAAGAAAGAGATAAACCGGAATCAATCACTGCCTGTAAAAAAGGAATAAAAACCTCTTCTTTGTTGTACAACAGGGCATCATCATAAAAGGCAAACACCTTTGTCCCGAGGGTATCATGTATTCTCCGGACGAGGTTAAACAATTGTATGGGATCGCCTTTTATAAAGTGATGAGATAATGCTTTTGATGCACAATAATGACAATTAAAAGGACAGCCTTTATTCAACCGGATGACTCCGGCTTCCGAATACAGATCCGGGAGAATAAGAAGATCAGTATCATTTCCGGGACACGGGACAGGGAGGGAATATTCCTTTAACACGGGAATAATCCCCGGAAAAGCATCTCCCTTAATAACAGCATCTGCTTCTGTCATTTTCAGACAATGCTCCGTACAAAGCGTTGCATACACTCCTCCCACAATAACCGGAACATTCCCATGATGTTTCCGGACATACCGGATAACCTCAATAACACCTTTATACCAATAGGTCATTCCCGTCGATACAAGCACGAGATCCGGTCTTTGGGCTGCAATTTTATTCTCAAGGACTTCTTCCAGAATACCATAGCGTCCGTAATTTCTTTTAAAACCGGATAAAATGCCGGGATTTTGAAGAGACCGTCTTAAAAACTTCCCGGTACCATTTTTAAGACGTCTTGGCTTTGCCAGGACTTTTCGCGATTCCTCATCATTATAGTGGAGGGCATTAATAAGTGTTACCGTATAACCACTCTTTTCAAACCCTTTTCCCATCGAAAGAAGAGAATAGGGTTTAAGAAAGAGATCGAAAAGAGCAAAATCGTAAACCGGCGGAGCAATAAGCAGTACATGTGGTTTCATAATTCCGTCCACTATAGCAGATTTATTGTTTGTACTCTACTATTTTTTTTATTGCATTATTATGTATGAGATAATACAATAATAATACCTGCCCGAAAACCGGGGGGAATGAAAGAGGAATCAATATGAAAAAAAACTGGTTATGGTGGAAACATGGGGTCATTTATCAAATTTATCCCAGAAGCTTTTATGACTCCAACGGAGACGGTATCGGAGATATTAAGGGAATCATCAAAAAACTGGATTATCTGGCGGATTTGGGTGTTGACGGGATATGGACCTCACCTATCAACCAATCACCGATGTATGATTTTGGTTATGATATCAGCGATTATTATAAAATCGATCCTCTTTTCGGGACAGATAAAGATTTCGATACCCTGATTAAAGAAGCCCATAAGCGGAACATCAGGATTATTTTGGACCTCGTTCTTAATCATTCTTCCCATGAGCATCAGTGGTTTAAAGAATCGGCATCCTCACCAGACAATCCGAAAAAAGACTGGTATGTGTGGCACGATGGGATAAAGGGGAAGCCCCCGAATAACTGGCTTGGCATGTTCGGCGGCAAAGCATGGGAATGGTCCCCGATACGCCGGCAATTTTATCTCCACTCATTTTTAAAAGAGCAGCCGGATCTTAACTGGCGGAATAGAGAACTCAGAGAAGCAGTGTACGAAATGATACGGTTCTGGCTTGATAAAGGGGTTGATGGGTTCCGCCTGGATGTGATTAATTTTCTCCTTAAAGACCCCCAATTTCGAAGTAATTCTTTCGCCTTTGGTCCGAATCCCCGTCCCTATGATTTGCAGAATCATCTCCATGACAGGAACCAGCCGGATAATCATGACATTATGAAAGAATTACGAAAAGTGACAGATTCCTATCCGGACCGGATGCTTGTGGGAGAAGTCTACGCCCCTTTCCCCGACCCCCTATTGTCCGCGGAATACCTGGGGAACGGGAAAGACGAGCTTCACCTTGCCTTCAATTTTGCCATTATTCATGAAAAAAAATGGCATGCCCGGGTTTATTACTCATATTTACATAACTGGTATAAGAGTCTCCCCAAAGATGGCTGGCCTTGTATTGTTTTATCCAACCATGACCAGTCCCGGTCCAGAGCACGTTTCGGTCCGGGAAAACAAGGTCTGCTGCGGTCAAAGGTTGCAGCGGCCTTTCTTCTTACGGTAAAAGGGACACCCTTTATTTATTATGGGGAAGAAATCGGGATGGATGACGGCAAAATAAAAAAAGACCAGATCCGGGACCCGGTAGGAAAAAAATACTGGCCATTTAATAAGGGTAGAGATCCGGAACGGACTCCCATGCTCTGGTCCGGGGAAAAAAACGCGGGGTTTACTTGCGGGGTTCCCTGGCTTCCGGTCAATGAAGACTGGGAACATACAAATGTAGAGATACAAAATAATGATCCCCTTTCGCTACTCAATTTTTATAAGAGTTTACTCACATTACGAAAGGAAAAAAAATCCTTAATGCAGGGTGAGTGGCTGCCACTCAACGAAGGAAAAGAAAACTATTTGCTCTATGAGAGAAAATGGGAAGATGAATCACTCCTTATTTTGTTAAATTTTGATAAGAAAGAACAAAAAGTCACTTTGCCGGCACAGGATTGGAAAATTCTTTTATCCACCGCGAAAAGAGAAAGGACTCATCATTCCGCTTACATTTTTCCGGAAGCTTATGAGGTCATTATAATGGAGAAAAATAAAGAATAATAATCCGGAGCATCAAGTCGATGGCTCTGTGTCCGGAAAGAATCATTTTCGAGCCATCATTCTATTATAAAAACGTCTCGAAGTCCCGGGAAAATATAAGTGAGAGGGAAAGTCTGTCATACTTTTCATTTATAGCATATATACTTTTTTTCTTTAATTCTATATCTTGATTTAAGGTGCTACTTGGTTTACCATTTATAGTATAGTAACGAGAGAAGATTCAGGAGGTTTAATAATATATGGTTATGACGAAAACAAAAAAAGTATATGATTTTAATATGCCCAGGGTGAAAAACCAGCTTGTGCAAGTCCTCAGGAAACAAAAGAATGAGTCTACCATCGCAGATTTAGTATCAGCCTCCGGGCTCCCTAAATTCCAGGTGGAAGAAGCCATAAAAGTAGTCTCAAATGAATACAGGGGACATATGAAAGTGAGTGAATCCGGGGAGCTCCTCTATTATTTTCCCCAGGGGATGAGAAATCAGGTAAAAGGATTTATTCCCGGTTTAAAACGTTTCTTAAGCAGTTTTGGGAAGGTACTCATTCGAATCCTTACTTTCCTTTTTAAGATCTGGATTATGGTGATGCTCGTGGGATATTTTGTCCTCTTCCTCGTGATCCTTATCGCTGCCGTGGCTGCGGCTATTGCGATCTCCTTTGGGGGAAAAGGAAACCGGAGAAGCAGCGGAAAAGGCGGTGTTTTTTATCTTGTTATCAAACTTTTTGAACTCTTTGCCAGGATCTGGTTTTACGGCCAGATTATGAAAGGTCCAAGGATAAAAGCAAAGGGTCGGCCCCTTCACAAAGCGGTCTTCGCTTTTGTATTTGGTGAACCGGATCCCCAAAAAGAATGGGAAAATGATGAGAGAAAATATGTTATCTCATATATTCAGAGTCACAAAGGCATAATCACCCTGGAAGAACTCATGGCTATTACCGGAAAAAACACGGCGGAAGCGAATGAGCTTATAAACTCGTATCTTTTGGAATACGAGGGCGAACCTCAGGTAACAGGGCAGGGATCGATTATATTCTTCTTCCCGGAACTTCTTAGAACCGCCCAATCCGTTACTGCCCGGAATGCCCTTTCCCTCACAAATCCAAACAAAAGGCAGCTTGTTCCTTTTAATTATAACGAGAAAAAGAAAAACAGATGGATCGCTTTTTTTAACGGATTTAACCTTGCATTCGGTTCCTACTTTTTATATCACGCGGCAGTCGTCCCGGATCTCTATATAGAAGTCATCAGGAGGAAACTTGTCATTGATTTTGCACTGGTCTACAGGTTTCTTAATACATTTTTGAATGGTATTGTGGATAATCCACCGGCTCTCATTTTTATGGGACTTGGTGTCGTACCCCTGGTGTTCTCATTTTTCTTCTACTTTGTACCTGTTGTACGAAATAGCAGGCGGAAAAAGCGAAACGAAGAGATTAAACAGGATAACTTCAGAAAGAAAATATACGGGTATATCCACGCAAACGCGATGAATGTGGATCCCAGGGAAATCCAGCCCCAGGGAGAAAATGAAACCCCGAAAAAAAGCGATAAATTTAAAGAAAAAGTGATAAAACAGTATGTCGGTGAAAAATCCGGGGATGTCGAAGCAGTAGCAGAGAATGTATACGTGTACAAACTCCCTGAACTGAGGCGCCAGATCGAAGATGTCAATCGGCATAGAGATAACATAGACTTAAGCAAATATGCAACCGGAAAAATAGTGTTTGATTCGGGGGAATAGAATACCATCTCCCCATAATGATACAGAGCTGCTCACAAAACGATTCTAGGCCTTAATAATAGCCAAATATGTCTCTGTCTGATTTACATTTGCTCCACAGATATTCTCACTAAAAGTACTGAATCCTATTTTCGGTATCCCGGGCAAATGTGCTTCATACATTTCCGCGATTTTATGTACCTCCTTCAACGTATTCCGGGCAATATAGCAAAGAATACAATCAAAAGAAATATAGCCGACAATATTTTTACTCTTGAGTTTTCCCGAGATATGTTTACTCCGTTCTTTCTCCTGAGAAATCGCCTTGTAGAGCTTAAACTGAGTACCGGAAATCACATCATTATAGGTGAGCAGCCCGGTGGCATCATCGGTTTTCATAATACTGGTAATAAGCCGCTCCCCGTCTCCCGGATCAATTCCAAGAGTATAGTGAGCAAAACTTTCAGGGGATAATGAATTCGAATCAATACCCAGGGCTTCGGAATATGCATGAGTCGCGGGTTTTCCATTCATCTCGAGAATATGTCTGGGATTTTCCAGTTTTGTGACCGTGAGGGTTTTATCTGCCTTGGGATCGAAACTTGATACCCGGTCCATGATAAATTTATAGCTTTTATGTAACCGTAGTAATGCGAACGCGCCCAGATGACCACTTCCCGCACTGCTTATGATATTTGTTTCAATAAAATCCGTTCTTCCCCCGGAACTGCCGCCAACGGTCTGAAGCATCAACCCTGCTTCACTCTGTCCTTCTAAAAAGGGAGTTGCCGAATTAAGCCCGAACACAATGTTGATAGCCAGATCTCTTTCCATATCCGGATTATTGAGATCAATAGATACCTTTTTCGCAGCTTCCAGGAATTTTTGTTTACTCTCTTTCCGGATATCATCCCGGGAACGGGATGATGAACAATCAACTGTGTTAATCTCGATCGCCTCTATAATTTCCGATGAGATGGACATTCCCACTATGGACTTCTCATCCAGGAGATATTTTCCTGTTACAAAGCGTCCCGCATCCATACACCCCAGAAAAGGGACATTCAGAGGCATAAGTTTTTTTTCAAGGGCCTTATAATCATGACTGGCGCCATAAAAGAAAAGCATGAGTCCGGGATTACCCTTGTTTATTCCCTGCACTACTTCCTCGAGAGTATTTCCTTCATGTGAAATAATAAGATCGTTACCCATTAGTTTACTCCTCCTTCTCTATATGAATAATCACGTAATCCTATCTCCGGTCCTCTTACCACATTCAATACTTTTTGGATATCCTCGGGAGTATCCAGGGACTCGGGAGTAAAATCTCTCAGATTTAACCCGGTTTTTAAAGAAATCTGAACCCGGATGATTCGTTTCTGCACATCGGACATCTTGTTATTGCTGCAACGAACTCTATAAACATCCTGGAGGATTCTAAAGATTTCACCTTTTCTCACCATTGTCACCTCCTCATAACGGATTACATTAACCCGCATCATCTAAACATTGGATTGTTATTAAAGATATAAAACCTGAAATAAATACCCAATTGCCAAAATTCCTGAATAGTTGCGGAGTTTCTGCAACTGGCTTCGGAGTAATTCTATTTATTGTATTACTAAGAAATTAAAATTACTCTTCATTTTTTCGAACATCTAAAGTATAAATAATTAAACCTTAGGAATCCAGAATTCTTCATCACGAATTTTAATTAATCCTGATCTACATAGAAAATAAACCAATCAATTGCAGAGGGGTACCACAATAAAACATAACTATTTTCATCATCAACCTCATTTTCCTAAAAATCATCGTTAGAAAATAAACTTCATGACCGATAATAAAGATGATGCTGTTGTGAGGCTTCTCCTGTTCATCGTTAAAGAATGGCCATAGGCACTTTACAACAACATATATTATGACTTGCCGGAGGTAACTGGTGGTACGAGGTTTATACACAGGCGCAAGCGGTATGATAGCCCAAATGCATCGATTAGATGCACTCTCTAATAATCTCGCGAATGTGGATCTTAATGGATATAAAAGAGACACAGCCGTGCATAAAGCTTTCCCGGAACTTTTACTCCGGAGGATGACTGATGACGGGATGTACAATTTCCCTTTCGGAAGTGTTGATACGACACCGATTATCGGTAAACTCGGAACCGGTGTGGAATTAAACGAGGTATATACGGTATTTACCCAGGGCCCCTTAAAACAGACAGATAATGACTTTGATATCGCCCTTGAAGGTGAGGGTTTTTTGACAACACAAACCCCAAATGGTGAACGGTATACAAGAAACGGTTCATTTCTCCTCAATAATGACGGGTACATGGTCACCAAAAACGGAGATTTTGTTCTCGGAGAAAACGGACCGATAAAACTCAAGAAAAACAACTTTATGATCGATCAGGATGGGGCGATTTATCAGAATGCCACTTTTGCCGGAGAGAAAGAACGATTGGTGAGTCTGGAAGAGAATGAATGGGAAAATCTTGAAAAGATCGACACCTTAAAGATTACCGGTTTTAAACGCCCCCGTTATCTTAAAAAAGAGGGGAATTCATTCTGGAGAGCCACGGAAGATTCCGGATCTGCCACTATTATTGAACCGGGGTCCCGGCCCAAGGTGCGCCAGGGCTTTTTGGAAGGTGCAAATGTAAATCCTGTCACGGAAATGGTACAGGTCATAGAAGTTCAGCGAAGTTATGAGGCGAATCAAAAACTTATTCAAAGCGAAGACCAGTTACTGGGAAAATTAATAAACGACGCAGTCAAGGTGTAAGAAGGAGATAGAAGCGTATGATGCGATCATTATGGACAGCTGCATCCGGGATGACCGGGCAGCAATTTAATATCGACACAATTTCCAACAATTTATCAAATGTCAATACAACAGGATTCAAAAAAAACCGCCCTGATTTTGAAGACCTTCTTTACCAGACGATGCGAGTAGCAGGAACACCCGCAACTGAAGTGACCCTCGTCCCTACGGGTATTCAGGTTGGTCATGGGGTAAAACCCGCGGCAACCCAGAAAATATATACCCAGGGTGCCTTGCAGTCTACCGGGAATGTGAGTGACATGGCCATCGAAGGAGAGGGTTTTTTCCGGGTTCTCCTTTACGACGGCACATACGGATACACACGGGACGGAGCTTTTAAGATTGATTCAAATGGTCAAATCGTAAACAATAATGGATATAAGCTCATGCCCGAAGTGATTCTCCCCGAAGGATTCCAGAATGATAGTCTCACAATTTCCAAAGACGGACGGATAACGGCAAAAGTCGGCGGAAGTGATGATATTCTCGAAGTGGGACAGCTTGAGCTTTACCGGTTTGTCAATCCTACGGGACTCCAGGCAATCGGTGAAAATTTATTAAAAGTCACCAACGCCTCGGGGGAGGCAATTTCCGGGCGCCCCGGATTCGAAGGCATGGGAAAAGTCATACATAAATTCCTTGAAATGTCGAATGTTTCCGTTGTCCAGGAAATGGTAAATATGATCGTTGCCCAGAGAGCATATGAACTTAACTCAAAAGCGATCCAGACATCGGATTCCATGCTGGCAACGGCAAATGGCCTGAAACGCTAATACAGATGAAACAGAAATTGGAAGCAGATAAAACAGTATTAATTATACTTATCATAGTATGTCTCTTTCTCCCAATCTCTGCTTATAGCATTACCCTTTACATGGAAGAGATTGTTTTTACTGATACGACAATTGTCCTTGGAAACTTTGTTACTGTCAAGGACGCTCCGATTTATCTGAAAAAGCAGATAGAAGACTACCCGCTTTTACTTGACCGGGAAAAAATACATCTTATACCCTCACGGTACATCAGAAACCTCCTCTCCCGGTTTACTCATCAGTCTGTTATTATCTCGGGAACAAAAACAGCTTTGCTCCCAAAAAGCTTTCTGACTCTCTATGAAAAAGACTACAGTACTGCACTGGCACACTATCTCATATCCGCTTTTTGCAAAAAGGACAACAGGGTTGAGGTTGATATTATTTCATCCCCTCTCCCAATCCGGAAGCGTTCCGGACAAACCTATTCCTTCCGGATGAGTACACAACAGGAATATATGGGTTTTCCCCTTGGGAACATAAACGTTTTTACACAATCCGGTCCGGATAATAATGCTGAAGCAGAGGCTCTGAGTCTCTTTGTACATCAACATATCCCGGTGGTACAAGCCCGGGAAATCGTCGAGGGGAATGAAGAGCTTTCATGGGAGAAACTTGGGATTACGGAACAGGAACTTAATCCATTTCAGGGGGAAATCCTTCTTCCTTTTGAAGAAATAAAGGGGTATCAGGCTATAAAAAAACTCAATAAAGGGGATATTATTTACAGATCTTCCATAAAAAGGTCCCTTAAAGTACGGGCCGGGGAAAAAGTGACGATTACCCTCAGGAAAGGGACGATCCTTCTTTCCATGACAGGTAAGGCCGGGGAGTCCGGGGGTATCGGCGATTCAATAAAGGTAAGACCGTCCCTCTCCTCTACCTGGATATCCGGTGAAATAACCGGAAAACAGGAGGTACGTGTTGAGATGTAATAAAAAAATCTTATTTATCACACTTCCCGCAATTTTCATCTGCCTTCATCTTTTTGCCGCTCCGGAAGTACGGATAAAGGATATTGCATATCTCAGGGGTGTCAGAGAAAACCAGCTTTCCGGTATCGGTCTTGTCACCGGACTTTCCGGAAAAGGAGACTCTCAAAGTTCCGAGGTGCTAAAGAATGCTCTTTCTCATCTTCTCGCCCACTTTGGGATTGAAATTCCCGCGGCAGATATTAAAAGCAAGAATTGTGCTGTAGTTATGGTAAATATGGATGTAAAACCCTTTATCCATCCCGGGGACAAAGGTGATGTGACTGTATCCAGTATCGGGGATGCGAGAAGTCTGGAGGGGGGCATTCTGCTCCAGACAAATATGCAAGCGGCAAATAACCGGGTATATGCCGTGGCCCAGGGAAAAATCCTTATCCCCGTATCCGAAGCATCAATAAAAACCGTCGGGATAATTCCCGGGGGGGCCGTGGTGGAAAAAGATATTACCACCACCTATGAACAAGACGGGATTATCAATATTATTTTACGTCACCCGGATTTTGTGACAGCCGCTGCCGTCACGGAGGCGATTAAGAAACGGTTCGATCAAATTCAGATTTTCACGATAGATGCGGCGCGTATTGAAGTGCATATACCGGAATTATGGAAAGATACAATTGTCGGGTTTATCGCGGCCCTGGAAAGCCTGACTCTTGTACCGGATGTATCCGGAAAAGTGGTCATAAATCCGAATACCGGGGTCATCATCATCGGGGAAAATATAAAAATAGGAAAAGTTGCCGTCTCCTACAGAGATGTAAATGTATCTGTCATTCCTTCATACTATAGTAATAATGAAGATGAACTCCCGGATACATTCGTCATTGAAGACACTGCAACAGTGAATGATCTTATTGATGTTTTACGAACCGCGGGATTAAAGACTGATATAATTATCGGTATTATCCAGGCAATTGAACGTGCAGGGGCATTATACGGCTCTCTTATCATAATGTAATTTGGGTTGTCCAATTACCCCTATTAAAAAGGAGACACACCATGGACGGAATTAATGTAAATAATCTTTTTGCCTCTGAGATGTATAAAACCTACTCATCGATAAATCAGGAAAACAAAATAAAAAACCAGACAAGCCAGGTTAATAAGGACTCAAAACTCTACAAAGCCTGCCAGGATTTTGAATCTATTTTTATAAAGCAAATGCTTAATGTCATGAGGAAAACAGTCAATAAAAGCGGACTTATAGATGGGGGTTTTGCAGAAGAAGTATTTGAGGATATGTTGTATGATGAATATGCCCAAAAGATGTCTCAAAATGCGAACTTCGGTCTTAGTGACAGTCTTTATAAACAACTCTCCCGATACCCGGATAGTACTTCAATAGTCTGATTAATCATTTTTGTATAAAAAAGTATACACTATTTTTATACAAAAATGAAGTTTAATTCCAACATCTTCTAAATCCTTATAGTATAAGCAATTAAAAATGATCATTTCAGCTCTCCGTTGGCATACTTCTTGCAACTATTAATGCAACGAAGGGAGTTATAATATGGAGCAATATTTTATGAAAGATAAGAAGACTGTAGATCCTTTAAAGACCTACTTCAATCAGATAAAGAAAACACCACTTTTGTCTTTTGAACAGGAACTGGATCTTTCAAAGCGCATTGAAAACGGAGACGATGAGGCAAGAAAACAATTAATCGAATCAAATTTAAAACTCGTGGTGAAAATTGCAAAAGCCTTTAAAACGGGCGACGTTTCACTTCTGGATTTAATACAAGAGGGAAATCTCGGTTTAATGAAAGCAGCGGAAAAATTTGATTTCAGAAAGCGGGTTCGATTCAGTACATATGCATCCTGGTGGATTAAACAATCAATCGTGAGAGCACTTTCCAATAAAAGAAGAGCTATTCGTCTTCCACACAGGAAAGAAGAAAAGATCAGAAAGATCAATAAAATAATAAATATTCTCTCACAGAAATATATGAGAAATCCTGAGATTCCTGAGATTGCAAAAGAAATGGGAATAACAGAAAAGGAAATAATAAACCTTCTTTCCGTTTCATCACATGTTATCTCATTGGATAGTGAAGTAAATGATGTTTCAGGAACCCTCCAGGAAGTTATCGAAGATTATTCCTATGATCCGGATAATGAACTTATGCAAAAAAGTCTTCGTGAAGAAACCCTTAAATTTCTTGAGAGTTTAAAAGAAAAAGAGAGAGAGATCATCAAGTACCGTTTCTCCTTTTATGGCGGCAAACGATATACTCTCAAAAACATCGGTGCAAGGATGGGAATTTCCCCTGAAACCGTGCGGCAAATTGAAATGAGAGCTCTTTCCAAATTGAAAGACCTTGCAGGTGATTTGAAAGAATATTGCTACAATTAGAATATAAGAGACTGTAACCCACCAAACTTAATTCAAAGGTTATCCGAACCATATTTCGGATAACCTTTTCTTTTTTCAGATCAATTCAGATCTGTTGAATACTTTTCGTGTAAAAAGCCCCGGAAACAGCTGAATAGTTTCGATAAACAGGAAAATAATCATTCAGTTTAACGATACTTTTACCAAAAATTAATATAGACTTGAATGTACGATCGACATAATAAAGTGAGGAATATAAAAATTGATGAAAAAAAAATCGATAAACCAGGCCCGAAAAAATCCAAAACAGAAAGCTTTCTATTCCCTCCTCGGGCTCTTCATGATTCTTATTCTTGCCATTGTCCTCGTCGTTCTCATACCCGTAAAAAAAGAGAAAGATCTGGTGGTGACCTCGAAAACTACAGAGAATAATAAAATTATTGATAAAAAAGAGGAACAAAAACCACATTTCCCGAAAAACCGGGATAAAAAAAGAGAAACGATAGAAGACAGAAGGCAAATTGCTCTCGTTATTGATGATGCGGGGAATAATATTGAAGATTTACTTCCCTTTCTGCAATTTCCGGGAAAACTCACCATCGCCGTACTCCCGCAGCTCCCTTATAGCAGAGAAGCGGCAACCCTCATTAAAGAATCAGGTAAAGAAGTACTTCTCCATCTCCCGATGGAAGCAGAGAGTGGAATAAATCCGGGACCCGGGGCTCTTTTTGTAACAGATACAACCGAAGAAATTATTCGAAAACTTCAGGAAAACCTTTCCACAGTTCCGGGAGCAATTGGAGTTAATAACCACATGGGATCAAAATTCACGGCAAATCCTGAAAAAATGGAGATACTATTCCGTTACTTTTCCCAACATAAACTTTATTTTCTCGATTCACGGACAACAAACCGGTCCGTATCCGGAGAATTGGCAGCTGCGGCAGGGATTCCTTTTCTCCGGCGGAATATATTTATAGATAATATACCCGTAAAAGAAAGTATACGGAATCAAATGGAAAAAGGGATTGCACTCGCTAAAAAAATGAAGTATGTTATCCTTATCGGTCATGTTCAAAATAGCGAAGTATTGGATGTATTATACGAAATACTCCCTGAAATGGAACAGAATAATTATTCATTCGTCGGTTTATCTGAAATTCTTTAAAAAAGTGAGGTGCCATACGTGAAGGTTCTTGGTATTGAATCATCCTGTGATGAATGTTCTGCAGCGGTCGTAGAGGATGGAAAAAAAATTTTAAGTAATGTCATCGCGTCCCAGATTGAAATACATAAACCCTACTATGGCGTCGTACCGGAAATCGCATCACGAAAGCATACGGAATGGATCGCCCCTGTCGTGAAAGAAGCTATCGCCCAATCAGGAATTAAAAAAAATGAAATAGACGGGATCGCCGTCACCTACAGACCCGGACTCATCGGCTCACTTCTTGTGGGACTCTCCTTTGCAAAAGGACTCGCCCTTTCCCTTTCACTCCCTTTTGTGGGAGTGGATCATATGCTTGCTCACCTCTATGCCCCCCATCTCGAACACGATATTACCTACCCCTATCTTGGGCTTATTATTTCGGGGGGCCACACTATTATCGCGAAGGTAGAAGATTTCCAGACCTTTACCGTATTAGGAACGACAATTGATGATGCCTGTGGTGAAGCATTTGATAAAGTAGCGAAATATTATGACCTTGGCTATCCCGGAGGTGTTGCAATAGACCGGCTCGCCGCAAAAGGGAATCCCGAGGCTTTCAGGTTTCCAAAACCCAAGTTGCATAAAGGTGATCATTCCTATGATGTCTCATACTCCGGATTAAAAACCGCGGTGGTGAATCAACTTGATCTCTTTCAT
The DNA here is from genome assembly GCA_016934975.1 of Spirochaetales bacterium. Classification (GTDB taxonomy): domain Bacteria; phylum Spirochaetota; class Spirochaetia; order SZUA-6; family JAFGRV01; genus JAFGRV01. The sequence goes on from JAFGRV010000194.1 coordinate 25,894, forward strand.
AATAAAAAATTCGAGAAAACAAGAGAGAATATTGCAGCCTCATTTCAAAAAACAGCAATAGATATGATCGTACAGCGAGTCTTAAAAGCGGCAAAAGACACAGGCATTACCAAAATAGTTGCCGGTGGGGGTGTATCTGCCAATAGCTATTTAAGAAAAAGACTCGGCGATGAACCGGATATCACGGCGATTTTCCCTTCTTTGAAACTCTGTACTGATAATGCAGCCATGATCGCGGGAATTGGCTTTCATCTTCTTGTATCGGGGCAAACATCGTCCTATAATCTCGCGGCAGCGGCACGTGTCCCGCTTTTTAGAAAAACATACCCTTGAGTATTTTTATCCCCTTGCAAAGCAAGGAACCTTACTATAGTAAGGAATTATATTAAAAGGAAATAAAATACACCATTAAAAAACTATTATCGGAATTCGACGAAGTCGAAAATACACTATTAAAAAACTATTATCGGAATTCGACGAAGTCGAAAATACACCATTAAAAAACTATTATTGGAATTCGACGACGTCGAAAATACTCCACATTTGCTTAGGGAATCTATTTCTTCATCAATTTATTCGCTGTTTCCTGTGCTGCTTTCTTGATTTTATCATTATAATCGAGAAATACCGTATATTGCAGGGCATCGATGGCAACCTTATCCCCTAAAATATCGAGGTTATTAATGAGGACAAGGACTATCTGCTCATTAAATACCTTTTTCTTTTCAGTATAAAGATTGATGTATGTAAGATAATCTGCACAGGTAACCGCCGCTTCATGAGTTCCCATACTCCCAAGACAATCAAGTGCTTCTATCATATTCGCATTATTTTCTCGTCCTTTGTCATATTCAACCTTGATGAGTTTAAAATGCCTGATGACCACCGGCGTCATCTCGCCAACTTTATATGGAGTGATGGCACGGATTGCCAGATACCGCATTTTTTGAAGGGTGACAAGTTCGGTGGAGGGAGGGCTATCAATTTCATAGGCAACTCGAAGTGAATTGGTTATAAGCTCTTTTTTCGAGTTTTCCGGCAGTTTCTTTTCATTGATGCTGAATTTTAAGGCCTCATATTTATTAAGGAGATTTCCCTTTTCAATAATCTTAAGGAGATGGTCTTTGATATCACCTGAAATGAGGAATAAAGACTCATGAGCAGACTCGGTAATCTGGTCCGAATAAGAAATAATCATCGCTGTAAAGAGATAGGGGAAAGAACTCGGATCTCCGAACTTCCCCAGGGTTTGAATACAGATATCTACCACATGATAGTCCGGTTTCAGAAGGGAAAGAAAAAGAGTATTCTGACTATTAAGCCAATCATTAAGTCCTTTAATTATCGCTGTGTCTTCTTTTCCCACAGCGATAAGAGCATTTAATGCGGCAATCCGGATGGTGGATGTTGTAATCGACTCAAAAGTCTTCAAGACCGAAATCCTGGCTTCCTTATATTTCCATGCTTCTATTTCATTAAGGGAATAAATAAGGATCCTGCCCATAGAGGGATTCATTTTTACTACATCCGGATCATTCAGAATAAAATCAAGTACCTCTTTATAAAGGGGCCCGAAATTTACATCTTCCAGTTTTATCGCAGTCTCAATGATTTCGATTTTGGTCTCCAAATCACCTTTCTTAAAATACTGAACATAATTATTCACCAAATCATCGGAAGTCTCGGCCCAGCAAAGCTGGAAAAGCATTATAAAGATTAAAATTATAGTTATTCGTTTCATAGTTATATCTCCCGAGTAAAGCATAGTAGGTTTGGATTAATTTTTCAAATTTTTTTAATGAGTTTCTGAAAATCCTTATACATCGGGATCATCATCCTGCTTCAACCCATAAAAATTATATTAAAATCGATTACAGATTTAAGGTACAAGTGCTGATAATAATAAAAGACATTGAAGGGAAAAATAGTTATGTCAAATCTTGAATATGATTGTATCATTATAGGAACAGGTCCCGCGGGTTTGGGAGCTGCATTTCAGCTTCTTAACAGAAAAGAGAATATAAAAATTCTCATGATCGATAAAGAATCTGCAAGCACCGGGGGTTTACGAAATGACTGTAAAATGAACTTTACCTACCCCATTGGATTTCCTCTTGAATATTGGGATGAAGAATCGGCAAAAGCGTATCTGGAAGAAGTAAAGGAATTTTTAAGTCCGGAAATAATGCCAAAAGTGAATATTAATACATATATGCACAGAGCAGAAAAACTTGGAGTAAAGCTTATAAAAATCGAGCAGGCTCATCTTGGAACAGACAGGGGGAGACTTCTTATTCAGCAACTCATTTCCAGGCTGAAAGAAAAAGGGGTTGTCATCTCCCTGAAAGAAGAAGTAATATCGGTGAGTGCGGAAAAGAATACAATTTGTACGTCAAAAGGAGAATATTCATATCAGTATCTTATCATCGCACCGGGGCGGGGAGGTTTCCGTTTTCTCCAGACTATTATGGACGCCCTGGGAATTGCCTATGTTGATAATGTCATTGATATCGGTGTCCGAATTGAGACCCGGCACAATCACTACCCTATTGTCGATGATTATTATGATCCGAAGTTTATATTCCCGGATAAGGTACGGACATTCTGCACAAACAGCAAGCGTGCATATGTAGTGAAGGAGAAATATCTCACAAAATACGGGAAACCATACTATAGTGTCAATGGACACGCATTTTCTGAAGAAAGAAAACTTAACGGACTTGTTAATTTCGCCATGCTAAAAACAGTGAATCTCACAAAGCCCCTTGCAAGTGGTCAGGAATTCGCAGAGATTTTAGGTCTTCAGGCTGTTTTGCTCGGAGGAGGGAAACCCATCATCCAGCGGGTAGGAGATTTCAGACTTGGAAAACGATCACATACGGACTCATTTACCGATAATGATCTCTATAATTTCGAGCCATCCTTAAAAAGTTGTTCCCCCGGGGATATAAGTCTTTCCATGCCGGCAAAAATACTACGAGGTATATGGCGCTCCATGAAACTCCTGGATACCATTATTCCGGGAATTTTACATCCCAGCACCATCATGTACTACCCGGAAATTAAGCTCTATGCGAATAAACCACATTTTATCGATGACTACTTCCGGGTTATCAATAATATCTACATGATTGGTGACGGTGCAGGAACAAGCAGAGGCATTACGGCTGCCTGGGCGAGCGGGATCCGGGCAGTTCACGGTATCCTGAAATAGTACTTATTATTGTATCTACTCAGCTTCGGGAATGGAACCGCAAATTCACGCAGATGTACGCAGATAAGAAAAACAGTATAGATCTTCCTCCTTGAATCACTTAATCAATAACTATCCTGACACATAGGGTCATCGTCCGCAATTGCTTAATCCTCATATTTGCGTGTATTTGTGTGCATCTGCGGTTTCAAAAAACCTGAACAGTTACTTATTTTTTATGAAACCCTTCCATAGCCCGTAATAATTCCAGAGGCAAACAGAAGACAACCGTATTACTCTGGTCGGAAGACATATCATTAATACTCTGGAGAGTACGGAGGTGAAGTGCACCGGGAGCCTCGGCAAGCATCTGGGCTGCTTTTGCCATGTTCGTCGCTGCAATTAATTCACCTTCAGCCTTAATAATGACCGCCCGTTTTTCTCTTTCTGCTTCCGCCTCTTTCCCAATGGTACGTTTCAGTTGTTCCGGGAGTTCAACATGCTTCAGTTCAACAGATTCCACTTTAATACCCCAGGGATCGGTGGCTTTATCCACAATTAAACGTATTTTTGCGCTGATAGCATCACGTTTGCTTAAAAGTTCATCTAAAGTAACTTCACCGACAACATCCCGCATCGTGGTTTGGGCGAGTTGAGATACTGCATAATTAAAATTCTGAACCTCGATAATTGCTTTCTGAGAATCCGACACTTTATAATAAAGAACTGCATTCACCTTAATGCTCACATTATCCCTGGTTATGGCGTCCTGATCCGGTACATCAATAGTCTTTATCCTGATATCAACTTTTTGCCATGTCTGAAAGGCCGGAACCACAAGGCGTAAACCGGGAGGCATAATCCGTGTAAATTTCCCAAAGGTAAACTTAACTCCCCTCTCATACTCCCGTACGACTTTAACTCCCGAGGCAAAGAAAAAGAATACTATTGCAATTGGTACAACAAACATAAAATATTCCATAATTTTATCTCCTTTTTAAAATTCACTTCTCGATTTCTTGTCATTAATTCTATGTGAGGTTCTTTAAAAAATCAACGATTTTTCCTTGCCATATCCTAAAAGTGATATAATGTACCATAAATATCCGTTTTTTTATGGTGTTAGCAAGAAATTAAATACCAGGAGAAGACGCTTTGGCTCCCACGTGCAAAAAGAATAGATTGATTCTATTTCCAATCTCCCTCAGGTTCCGGGGGAAACCGGTGCCCCGGCAATCATATGAAAAAAAAAGAAATGAATTGTCAAACCGGGATGAAGGATGTATAGTGTAAAGTAACACGTAATTGAGTTTTTCCATTAAACGAAGTATACTATATTATGGTGGGTAATGAATAAATTTATCACCTATATAATGTGTACCCTGATGGTAATTTTGTAATAATGAGGGTTATCGGACACCCTCAATGACACTATCACCCTGTCCGATTGCGGTAAATTTTAGTATATATTTACTATAATAAAAAGATAAATTGAAATAGAGTATATCCGGTTACAGGAAATATCAAGCATACCAGGGAAAAGAGAATGAAGAACAAATATCCATTATTAAATACGATTCAAGGGCTGGACGATTTTAAAAAGCTGCCGGAAAAGGACTATCCCCAACTCGTTTCGGAAATCAGGGAATATATTATCGATGTGGTGAGTAAAAACGGAGGTCACCTCGCTTCTAATCTCGGGGTTGTGGAATTGACAATCGCACTCCATTCCGTATTTGATTCACCCCGGGATAAAATTATATGGGATGTGGGTCATCAATGTTATACTCATAAGATTCTGACAGGGCGAAAAGATCTTTTCAAAACCCTTCGCACTTACCGGGGATTAAGCGGATTCCCTAAAAAATCGGAAAGTCCCCACGATGTTTTTGAAACCGGCCATTCTTCCACATCCATATCCGCGGGACTTGGTATGGTCGCTGCGAGAGAGATTTCAGGTACCACGAATAAAATTGTGGCAATTATCGGTGACGGAGCACTGACAGGGGGCATGGCTTTGGAAGCCCTCAATCATGCGGGACATCTGGGAAAAAATTTAATTCTTATTCTCAATGACAATAATATGTCCATTAGTAAAAATGTCGGAGCATTATCCGCATACCTTTCAAAATTAAGCGCAACCCGGTCATATCAACACTTACGAAAAAGCATTTATCTTGCATTTCAGAAAACACCAATCTTAGGAAAAGTTCTCATCGAGCTAGTACGGCGGGTAAAAAAAGCGATGAAAGCTTTTCTCTTTAATACGAATCTTTTTACCGATTTCGGTTTTGAATATGTCGGACCTGTTGATGGTCATAATATAAACGAGCTCATTCCCATCCTTAAGAAAATAAAGGATATCGAGAGCCCGGTGGTTCTTCATGTCTCAACATGTAAAGGCAAGGGATATTCACCGGCAGAGTTTAATCCCACACAGTTTCATGGGATCGGTGCTTTCTCGATCATTGACGGAAAAGTGGAGAAAAAAAATACCATTACGTATACCCAGGCTTTTTCAAATATCATCACCACTTTGGCGGAAAAAGATAAAAAAATTGTCGCGATTTCAGCTGCCATGACACACGGAACCGGTCTTGATACCTTCGCAAAGGAATTTCCCGATCGTTTCTTTGATGTGGGAATCTGTGAACAGCATGCCGTCACCTTCGCTGCCGGACTTGCAACAAGCGGTTTAATTCCCTTTATCGCCATTTATTCGACATTTATGCAACGGGCAGTTGATCAGGTTATCCATGATGTGGCACTCCAGAAACTCCATGTTATTTTTTGTATGGATCGCTCAGGACTGGTGGGAAATGACGGAGAAACTCACCATGGTATATTTGATATTGCATTGTTCCGGTGTATTCCGGGAATTACCCTTCTCTCTCCTTATAATATCGTGGATATGAATGCAGCAATGATGTACGCGTATAAGGCACAAGGCCCGGTTTTAATACGTTATCCCAGGGGAGTGTGTACTTCCGATCACCTGATTGCGGATAAACCCTATATACCGGGACAGGGAGTCTTTGTCGGAAAAAGAAACGGAGAATTCCTTCTCATTACAGTCGGCAGTATTTTAGGAAATGTCATAGAAGCATCCCGTCTATTACAGGGAGATAATATTTTCTGCGATATATATCATCTTCGATTTATTAAACCCATTGATTTTTCTTTTCTTTCACTCATAGCAGACTCATACAAGCATATCTTTATCATCGAGGATGGGGTACTGAACGGAGGTGTGGGTGAACATATCGAACATAGACTCTCTCGTCAAAATCCGGATCTTTTATTTGAACTTATCGGAATTCCCGATGAGTTTATCACCCATGGGTCCCAGGAACAACTCCTTAAGTACTGCGGACTCAGCCCTCTCGATATAGCCCGGAAGGTGAAAGAAAATCTGAAACAATATAAAAGTTTTACCCTGGTAAAAAACGGCACATAACTTCTTTCGATAGTCAAAAAAAGGATACAAAGTGATACCATATTTACTTAAACAAAAAACAAAGATTAAATCTTTTCTTACTCAGTATATAAACAGTGCATATCCTCATTTCTCCTTATTCGGGAATGAGATCCTGGACATACCAAAGCGTCTCATTAATTTTACATGCAGCGGTAAAATGATCAGGGGGGGCCTCATCGCCCTCACCTATTCCCTCTATACTCCTCCTTTATCCGATAATTCCGCAGATGAAGCCATGGAGAGCGAAATCATTAAAGCAGGGGCGGTACTGGAATTACTCCAATCCGGACTCCTCGTTCATGATGACATCATGGATAGAGATGAAAAAAGGAGGGGGGAGGATTCGATATTTATTCACTATGCAAACCGGATGAAAGAGATTGATGAAGCGAATGCATACCACACCGGGGAGGCAATGGGCATATGCACCGGAGATATTTTTCTATTTCTGGCCTTTCAATTAATAAGTGAATTGCATTTAAAAAGTGAGATAAAACAGACATTACTGTCATTATACGGGAGAGAAATGTGCAGTGTCGCAACAGCCCAAATGTATGATGTTTTCTGGGGAACGGGAAAGGAAATGATTCCCGCATCTGATATTCTTACCCTTTACAAATATAAAACAGGGAGATACACTTTTTCCCTTCCCCTGAAAACCGGGGCCTTAATTGCAGGTGCAGCCCGAAAGGAGGGAGAAGCATTAGAGCAGATAGGCGAACTTCTCGGTGTTATTTTTCAAATTAAAGATGATGATATAAATCTTTATGGAACAGAAAATGAAACCGGAAAGCCGGTTGGGTCGGATATTAAAGAAGGAAAAAAAACTCTCTATTTAAGTCTTATATATGAGAAGGCAAATAATAAAGAAAAAGAACGTCTTCGTTTGCTTATCGGAAATTCCCATATAACGGAAAAAGATATTTCCTATATAAAAACACTTATAGCCGACTATGATATACGATCCCGGATAAAAAGTATCGTAGATGATCTGAACAGTAAAGCAATTGCCATCCTTAACACAATGAATCCGGTGAATAAGAATGCCCTGGAAATATTTACTCAACTCATGGAATTTAATAAAAATCGAAATAAATAGACACGGCATATCATCCGGAAGATGGCAGCCTGACACTGAACCGGGATCCACTGCCCAAGGTACTCTCCACAGAGACCGTCCCGTGATGTGCATTAACGATCTGCTTTACAATAGAAAGACCAATTCCGGTCCCCCCTGTCGATCGTGTTCTTGATTTATCGACACGATAAAATCTTTCAAAAATAAAAGGGAGATCCTCCGCCGGAATACCCTGTCCCGTATCTGCGACCACTACTATAATCATATTTTTTTCCCTGGAAACCGAAAGTGTCACGGACCCATAATCCGGGGTAAACTTAATAGCATTTGAAAATATATTTACAATCACCTGTTTTATTTTATCTTTATCCGCCCAAATTATCTGCGGTTGTGAATCGAAGATGATCGTGAGATGTTTTTCATTTATTTTAGACTCACATAAATGCAGGACCTGCCGTATTAATTCATTGAGGTTAAAATGAGATGTGTTCAAAACAAGATGTTCCGATTCAAACCTGGCCAGGGAGGTAAGATCCTCCACAAGTTTTGTCAGTCTGGTTATTTCCTCATGACAACTCACAAATCGCTCTTTTGTCGGTTCCCACACCCCGTCACTCAGGGCTTCGATATACCCCTGTAACGTGCAGAGGGGTGTTCGTAATTCATGAGCAACATCCGCAGTCAGCTGTTTCCGTAAGGTATCCTGGGCGCTTAAGGTTTCCGCAAGATTATTCACCGAATGGATAAGATCCTGAACTTCCACTGTTTTCGAAGACACAGGTGAACGGATCGAATAATCACCCAAAGCAAGCCTCTTTGCAGAGAGTGTCACACTCGATAGGGGTTTACTGATAAGCCTGGAAATGAAAACACCGCAAAAAATTGAAATAACAAACGTGCCGAGGGCGACCCAGATAAGGAGCTGATTCAAGGTTTCCACAAAAAAAAGCTCGGTTTCAGAATAATAAAAAGGTCCGTAATATCCGATAGTAAGAATACCGATCTGGGTATCTCCGATATTTATCGGATAACCTTTCAACGTAAACCCACCCTCGATAGCCGGATAGTGTTTCGTCATTCTATCTGTCATCTTTTCTATCATAGCCGTACAAATTCCGCTGTTATACGCAACAGCATCCCAGATTACCGTCCCATCCATCTCGGTAAGTTTCAGCAGCATCCCCTCCTCCAGAACACTGACACCTATATCCTGAATAACCGCTTTATTCCAGTTACCATCACTCGTATACTGACTGGAAATGAGATTGATAATCTCCTGATTTCTAATCTCCTGTTTTCGCTTTGAATACTCCTGAAAAGCCGTATCGAGAAAAAAATTAACAACAAGACTTACAAGAAGAACAGAAATAAGACCAATAAGAGTAAAAAAGAGAGCTAAAACCGTTTTAAACCGGAGCTTCATCATCCTCACCTCTAAACCGGTATCCCATACCATGGGCAGTGATGATATAAGCCGGATCCTTGTAATTCACTTCGATTTTTCGTCTTAAATTCTTGACATGAACATCCACGGTGCGGTCATATCCCGGATATTCAGCTCCGAAAGAAAGGTTTATTAATTCTTCCCGTGTGAATGTCCGTCCCGGATGAGATACAAAAACAAGAAGAAGCATGTACTCATGGTGCGTCAGTTTGATGATTGTTCCGTTTCGTTTTACCACCTTGCCGACCGTATCGATTTTGAGTCCGTCATCAAACTCATAGATCAATGAAAGGGGACCCTCGTTCCGGGAAGTCCGTCGCAAGAGAGCTGATACCCGGGCGATGAGTTCCCTGGGGGAAAATGGTTTCGTGAGATAATCATCTGCACCAATTGTAAATCCGCCGAGCAGATCCTTTTCCTCCGCTTTTGCAGTAAGCATGATAATAGGCACCCTGGATTTTCTCCGGATGGTCTGACACACTATCTCTCCGGACAAATCGGGAAGCATAAGATCAAGGATAATACAAGCAGGCTCCTCTTCTTTAAAATAATCGAGTGCTTGTCTCCCGGTACGTGCCTGTTTTACCGTATACCCGTTTTTTTCAAGATATGACGTTACAACATCAAGAATTTTTTCCTCATCTTCCACAACAAGGATTTTAATTCCATTCATAAAGATACACTCACCTTTTTAGAGTTTTTCATTTCCTTTCAAAATTTTAGCATTTTTTCTTATTGAAAGGAAATGAAAAACTCATTATAATTGGAATTACTGACAATTTCATGAATTGTCAGTCTATATCGTATCCCTGATCTTCAATGGCACTTTTAATGGAATCTTCGGATACTTTCTCCGGATGAAAAGAAACTTCCACCGTTTTATCGGTTAAATCAATAATAACATCATCCACACCATCCAGTTTTTTCACAGCACCTTTAATGGCATGTTCACAATGACTACAGCTCATACCGGGTACATTTAATGTTATTGTTTCCATAAATAATCTCCTTTATCTTCTTTCTATAAAAATCTCTGTTTTATAAAAACCACCTTTACCTCAATTATAATCAAATTTTGTCAAAGTGTTTAGACTCTTCTTATATTTTAAAAATTAAAAACCGCCACTATCTTCACACACATCATAGTATACATTACGATTTATTTGTGAAGATTTTGTGAAGAGATGGCTTTTCATTCCTTTATTAAATCATTTGAATATAAAAAAAAATCCCTCATCATTGACATTAATGAATTAACATTCATAATAGGATAAAGGAGAAATA
>JAFGRV010000195.1 GCA_016934975.1 Spirochaetales bacterium
CATTACTTTTATCATTGAAATATGAAAAAAAATCACCGCTACCTTTGATCTTTTCAATCAACGATAAAATGGAAATAGTTTCGATCGGTAAAGAAATGGACCTGGAATTAAAAGATAAAGATAAGGCAGACCTGTTAATAAAAAAACTGGCAAAACTTATTCTGCACTTAAATAAAATAAGAGATATTTAAATTAACTTCTTTCTCAATTTCGCCATCATCCCAAAAAGCTTAATGGGGGATAGTTTTTTTTGCACCGGATCGAGTTCACGGTAAATACATTCTATAACAGAGATAATCCGTTCTTTTTCAGACCAGTGTTTATACATTGATAAATCGATATGTAAGGCTGTGTCCATCATGGTCATGCCTTTTAAGAATTGAATCTTTGTTTGTTCATACATGAACGTAAAAAAATCCTTCACCTTGCGGACGTCGTCTTTTTTAACTATTGGTCCATGTCCGGGGACGATTGTTGTGACATCCAGATTAAGGATTGTATCCAGCCCATCTATCCAGCTTTGAATCGGGCCGGACCACGCAAGAGGAAAGGCGTTGATAAAAAGCAGGTCTGCGGTAAATACAATTTTTTCTTCCGGAATATATACAATAATATTACCTTCTTTATGAGTATTTTTAATCTCAATGAGTTCTGCCGATATGCTGCCGATGGTCAGGGTGATTTTGTTTTTAAAGGTTTTGTTTGGAAGCACTAAGGGAATATTTTTATAATGAAAATCACGGAAGGCTTTTTTTGCGTAAGCCCCTGCCGGGCCTAATAAAAACCACAGGTTCATGAGCATGTTCATTTTTTTCGGAGGCATAGCCTGCATCTCCCGGAGACAGGTTTCCGTCGAGTATATTTCCGCATCTTTTACCAGCGAGTTGCCGTAAAAGTGATCTCCGTCCCCATGGGTATTAACAACCGTATCTACTTTTATAAAATCCGGAGCTATGTCAATGATTCCTTCGAGCATCTCCCGGGTATGGGGAATATCGTAGAGGGTGTCGATGAGTAATGATTGTCCCTCATCCACAATAAGTCCTGCATTATTTAAGCCCCAGGAACCGTCGGGCTGAAGATAAGCAAAGACCTTTTTTCCGATTTTTTGCCAGCCTTTTTTAAAAGGGTATGTTCCCATAATTCTCTCCTGAAGTTTTTTTTAACATACTATTAAGGACTCCGGTTGTCAATAAAAATTGAGTTGTATCTGTTTGTACTAGGTAAAATTACGCTCATGCTGATACTATTATCATTTTACGCAAATACCCTGTTTCGGTTAGGACAAAATTAATAAATATCGATTATCTACATTGACAGATTTCCCCGGTTTATTTATTCTATCTTTATGCAGAAACGTACTATCATGAAGCTACTTGCGGTTCCCGGAGTATTGCTTTGTTTTATGTTGATTATCAGTTGTCTCATTATTTTTGGAACATCTGCGCTGCCTGAAAGTAATAAATTGGATAATGACAGCCGGTTTAATACGGTCGATTACACAACATTACCACCACAGTCATATTTTACCTTCGATAATGGAAGTTCAATCTGTTATCGTGAATATCCGGCTGCGGTGGATAAAATTATGATTTACATACATGGAATTACCGGTTCAAGCAGGAATATGCATGTCATTGCCGAGTACATGAGTAATCATAATATTGCTCATGGTATTGCCCTGGATATGCCGGGTCACGGCGACTCAGGTGAAAAAGGTAAACTCGACTATATCGGGCAATTGGAAGATGATATTTCGGAAGTTATACGGCAAATACGGATAAACTACCCTCAGAAGAGAATGACCATTATCGGTTTTTCCATGGGCGGCGGATTTGCCATCAGGTTTGCCGGGAGTGAATACGGGTCGATGGTTCATTCCTATATTTTCCTCGCACCCTTTCTGCATCAGGATTCACCGATAAAGAAACCCCCTGAACCGGGAAATGAGGATCAAGAGATGTCCGTTTATTTGCCGCGAATTATCGGTCTTTCGACTCTCAATCTATTCACCATTACCTGTTTCAATAACCTCCCGATAATCGAGTACAGAATTCCCTCGATGTTTCAGGAGGACTATACATCAACCTATTCATATAATCTCTCTGAGAATTTCAGGCCTCACCGGGATTATATCGGCGACATCCGGAACCTCAAAGTATTTGCGGTACTTATTGCCGGGGAAAATGATGAGGGAATTATTGCCTCCAAGTATCGGGATGAACTCGCCCACTATTCAAAGCAGCTGACCTTTGAGTTTATTCCGGGGGCAAATCATTTTGATTTGGTCCTGGATGAAAAGGTTTTTGAAAGAATCGTAGCTGCATTACGGTAATGATTTCTTTCCAATGATAAAGCGAAGCCCCATCCGGATCAGAATGCACATGTTTTTAAGAATAATAAAGCACTTCCCAATTTTCCATTTTTCCGGATGAAATGTTTTAGAAAGCAGCCTATTAAATAATAGATTTTAGAAAAAATCCGGAACTACAAAGAAAAATAAAAACCGATCTGGAAATTATCTCTTTTTTTCTTACACTAAAGTATATGACACATGACTATATCTTTATTTCTTATTCAACCCATGACAGTGCTTTTGTACACAATTTACGGCAATCTCTGGAAGAATCCGGGATTTGTATTTGGGTTGATGCATATTCCATGCGCGGCGGGAGCAAACTCAAAAAGGAGATTGCCGAAGCGATCGGGAAGGTCATCACATACAATTGTCGCACTGAGTCCCGGGACAGTGAACTCCCCCTGGGTGCGTGATGAGATCGCTTGTGCCCTGGCAACGGAAAAAGAGCGGGAGGACGGATACCGGACAATTCTCATCCTCCTGCCGGGAATCGAACCCACGGCCCTGGGCACCTGGTTTCCGGAAAGAACCCCTGGCTCTGCCCATCAGCCTTGAACCCGGGGCATTGCAGGAGGCAATGCCGGGGATTATGGCAGCGTTGGGCAGGGAAATGCCTTCCGGTCACCTGTGGGGCCCATCGACCACCGGAAATCCAAACTCGTTGACGCGAAAGAACTCGCCGACTGTTTACATTAGTTTCGCGTCCCCCTGGTATTCTTCGAAGCATGCCAGAGTGCCAAGGCTGATGTAAAGCCTCTCGCGTCGGTTGCAGCCGCCTTGCTTGAAGGAGGCGCTGTCTCGGTTCTTGCCATGACTCATTCGGTGCTGGTGGAAACAGCAACCCGTTTTGTGGAATGCTTTTACAAGAGCATCGTTCAAGGGGCGACCGTGGGCAAAGCTGTCCTTGACGCACGCCGTGCCCTTGCCCTGGACACAAACCGGGGCAAAATTTTCGGCGCGGGAAACCTGAATCTCCGGGATTGGTTTGTCCCGGTACTCTACCAGGATGCTGATGATCCCCGGCTCTTTACCCGAGTGCCTGCAAAGCAGAAAGCATACCACATAAGGAACAAACAAACCCGCAGTTTGATGACTCAGTACAAGGCCAGTAGTAATATTTTTACCTGCGACTTCATTATAATAATCCTGTATAAATTTATATGTCAGATGGGATATATCCCGACTTCGTCGAATTCCAATTGTAGTTAAAATGTGGTGTATCTCGACTTCGTCGA
>JAFGRV010000196.1 GCA_016934975.1 Spirochaetales bacterium
CTTCTTCCATATTGCTGTAATTTTTCTACATACAATTTTTTTATCTCTCCGGGATTATTGATCCCGGTATTTTTTCTTATAAGAATTGCGTCTGCCAGGGCGACGGTTAAAACCGTATCATCCGTAAATGTAATGCCGGGATGAAATAATGGGAAAGTGGTGCTTTTCATATCCCTGAATTCATAAACAGAGCCGATGATGTCTCCTGCAATTGCTCCTATCATATTATTCCCTTTACTTCTTTTATATTTATGATTTTCTCAAAGATTATATACATAATCGTTTTCTTTATACAAGAGTTATCCTTAATTCGGTATTTTCTTCATGAGCACTTTTATGTGGTCTCGAATGAGATTGATTATTACCAATTATAATCCATGAATTTTTAATCACAGTACAATAGTTTTAAAATAGATAATTACAGGAATTCTAAATGTATGAAAAATTCAACCACGGAGACGCCTGGAGCGTCTGAACACGGAGCCTACGCAAAGAGGCCAACGCACACAGAGAATATTTTTTTTCCTCCTTTGTGCCCCTGTGCTCTCTGTAAATCTTGGCGTTTTACCGGCATTAGCTTTTAACGTCCCCTTTTCTTAGACTTTTTACACAGCCTGCAAGAAGCCTGAGTTTAAAAATGAAAGCGTGTATAATACTTGATTGATTGATAATTCTATTTAGGATACATTTACTATCAAAAGAAAGCCACCTCCTGTGGAGGTGGTCCATGTCTACCAATATTTTCTTGTTTTGAAGGCTTTGCCTTCTACATTCTTTTGATTTGGAAAAAGCCACCTGCTTTGCAGGTGGTCTTTTACTTAAGGATTGGAATTATGAATGTACCAATGAATTGTATATCTCATTGTAATAGAGGCTTAATTAGTGGAGGATGGTAAAATGGAAAAACCGAAGTACAATTTCTTTTCCGGGGATTTTTTTTACTCTTTTTGTAAGTATTTTTTTATCGATGGTAACAATTTGTGACACATTTGCTACTGAATCTTTTTGTAGTCCGGTTGTTTCTGCCTTAAGAACCACATTCCCCGGAGCATCTACCCATCATATTTCCCCCCCGGCTTATCGTTACCATGATTCCTGTTTTAATAATTCTGATGCCGCTTTTTGAGTGAGTGTTGTATCCTGTTTTTCTAATAGATCACAGACTTTATTCATAGATTCCGTAATGACATCCGGAGTATGTCTGGCCAGATATTCTTTGATAGCTTCGGTATACAATTGACTTCTTGATTTTTTTGTTTTTCGGGCAAAAACTTCTGCTTGTTTATAAATAATATCGGGTAATGAGATCGCAGTTTTCATACTCTGAGTATAACTCATTTTTATTTTCACGTCAATTTTTTAAGAGGAAAAAGCCATCTCCTATGCAGACGGTCTTTTACTCTTTTTTTAGATCAAGAACCTTTTTTTTAAGTAATCTTTCAACAATAGAATATTCATCGCTGATTTTGCTTAAGTTTATTCGATAATATGGATAGTGGGACTCTGTGTTTGTTTTGATATCAATAGAGCGTGTATTGAAAGTTATGTCTTCTATATGGTGGTAGTCGATAACAATAGGTTTTGTAAAAATAAACTTGTTAATAGTAATATTTTCTTCATTAATTATTACATAAGTTTTAGATGCTTCAAAGAGAAAGTACGCGACTAACACGATATAGAAAATGTTTGGAAAGAAAGTGAGTGGTTGTGCTATGAGAAATGCGAAAGCGCCGGGTTTCGTTGTATAGTGTAAAATAATTGCAGCGACTATATAAATGCTTGCTAATATGTAAATAATTCTGCGGATTTTACTTAGTTTAAAGGAATATATTTCAATGTTTTCACTCATAAATTAATTATAGCATTTAAAGTGGTGTATGAGGAAGATGAAAATGATGATTTTTGTATGCCATATATCTCCCTGGAAAAAGAAAGAATTTTACCACAGAGGAAACAGAGGAGGAAAAAATGTGGAGTGAATATCCCTCTCAAATCTATTTTTTCTTAATTATACCTTGAATACTTGTCTTTTTAACGATTTTACAGAACTTTTTACACAGTATAGAATCGAATGAAGCTTCAAAAAAATAATTATGAGACTATTTATCAACTAAGATATCAACCTCCGAATCCACTCATTCCCACCTCACTTCCATTTTCATATATACCTGCTGCTCGCAATAATCTCATACATCTTCACATTAAATTTCCGTGTCCTTCCGTGTCTTTCCGTGGTGAAATTCTTATTAAAGAAATTTAACCACTAAAGATACGGAGTTCTCATGGAAATGAAGTGTAAGGATTATTATGGGATTATATACTCACCTGGTGGTGTTTTATGATAAAAAGGAAGAATTTTTTACTACGGATTCAGCCGGATTTTAAACGGATTATTCCCTAAGTGTCAGGATAGTGATGAGTTTCAGCCCTTCCATGACTTTGTGGTAGTTTCTTTCTTTTTTTAGCTCAAATTTGAACCCGGGTTCAAATTTGAGGGGATGTTTCGTAAAATTATCCTCCTCATCTTGTCCAAATTTAAAACTGTTGTTTTTTCCTTTCTTAAAAATCCGTTTAAAATCTGCGAAATCAGTAGTTTTTATCCTATTCCAATATATCAGGGACTCCCACTTTCTTCTCAACTCACAATCCTAAACAATATCTCCAGGTTCTTTATCGCAATTTCCATTGAAGTCATAGGTTGTGCAATTCCCAAAATACAATCCACAAAGTGGCGGGAGAGGGCCAGGTTGTCGTGGTCATAACCGGACATATCAACCTTTAAGATTTCCCGTTTCTCTTTGCCCTGATCATCGCTGTAAAAATGCTCGATCTTATTTGACTGCCATGTGTAGAAACCGAATTTGAGAGAGCCTTTTGTTCCGAAAAGTCGTGTTTCGTTTTCTATCTCACACTGGACACCCTCGCCCCGCTCATAATAATAGGTTAATCCGGTTGTGAATTCCATAAAAGCAGCGCCGTGCTCTTCGACTTCATTGCAGTATTCTTTTTTAAATTTTTTCAGCTCGTTTCTTGTAAAAAAACGGATATCCTTTAGCTGGGGCTTGTCATCCAGAAGGCCCAAATGAAAGGATAAATCATAGACTCCCTGGTCAAGAATCGGACCTCCCCCGGATTTCTTTTTATCTAAGGACCACGCTGCACGGGGATTGTATTCGATGTAGGTACGGCGGATAAGATGGTTATGATGGATATGATATATTTTCCCTAACTTGCCGCTGTCTATGAATGATTTTAAAAACTGATATTTGGGGCCCTGGCGTCCATGTCTGAAGGATGGCTCCATGATGATTTTTCCGCTCTTTTTATTTTCTTCCACTAATTCCGGGATTTTTTTCAGGTCTTTTGGGTCCGAGACAATGGGTTTTTCTATCAACACATGTTTTCCTGCATGTACCGCATCAATAGTCATGGGTAAATGGAGGTAAGGCGGGGTGCAGATGATAACGGCATCTAAGCTTGAGTCTGCAAGCATTTCTTTGTAATCCAGTGTCCCAT
The DNA here is from genome assembly GCA_016934975.1 of Spirochaetales bacterium. GTDB lineage: Bacteria > Spirochaetota > Spirochaetia > SZUA-6 > JAFGRV01 > JAFGRV01. Next base: position 3,517 of record JAFGRV010000196.1, read on the forward strand.
GGAGTACCTTGTGTTTTGCCAATTTTTCATCCAGGGTTTTTTGTGTTCTGGTTGATATCCAGGTAACCTCGGCTCTCTTGTCTTTTTTTATCCCCGTAATATGGACATCACCGATCATTCCGTCGCCGATTATTCCTATACTTGGTTTCTTGGGCTTACTCATATATTCGTTTTTCCTTGAATTAATAGAAATATTTTTATTTCCTGCATATATTCTATACAAATTCCTTTAGTCGTAAAAGACGTTCTCCGGCTGCTTTAAGCGTTTCCCGCCGTTTTGCAAAATGAAACCGGATAAGGTGATGAACAGGTTCATGAAAAAAGCTTGATCCGGGAACCGCCGCAACACCAATTTCTTTTGCCATCCGGAGACAAAAGGTTCGATCATCTTTTGCTTTAAACCTGGAGATATCCACAAGGACATAGTATGCCCCCTCGGGTTTTGTGTAGGGAAGGCC
>JAFGRV010000197.1 GCA_016934975.1 Spirochaetales bacterium
AGGGAGACTTCCGGGAGATCGAGTCCTTCACGTAAAAGGTTGATGCCGACGATAACATCGATAAGGCCCTGGCGCAAGGTTTTTATTATTTCCACCCGTTCGAAAGTATCAATCTCCGAATGAAGATAGGTTACCTTGATTCCAAGTTCCGCAAGATAGGCAGATAAGTCTTCTGCCATTTTTTTTGTCAATGTCGTCACTAATGTCCGTTCCTGATTCGCTACCTGAATTTTGATTTCCGAAAAAAGGTCATCAATCTGACCTGTGGTGGGTCGTACTTCAATTTCCGGGTCAAGAAGACCGGTGGGCCTGATAATCTGTTCGACCACAAGGGCGGATTTATCAATTTCTTCGCTGCCCGGTGTCGCGGAAACAAATATGGTTTTATCGAGTAAACTTTCGAATTCGGCAGAATAAAGAGGTCTGTTATCCAGGGCAGAGGGAAGACGGAAACCGAATTTTACCAGAGAAAGCTTTCTGGACCGGTCCCCCTCGTACATTCCTCGTATCTGGGGAATCGTCACATGAGACTCATCGACAAAAGTAAGAAATTGGGGAGGGAAAAAGTCGATAAGCACCGCGGGGCGGTCTCCTTCTTTTCTTCCGCTTAAATGGCGGGAGTAATTTTCAATTCCGGAACAATATCCCATTTCCGCGAGCATTTCCAGGTCATATTCGGTTCTCGATTTTAACCGCTCCGCTTCGAGATGTTTATCCTGAGCAAGAAGCTCGGTATATCGTTCATGTAATTCATTTCTGATAAGTTCAAGGGCGTTCCTGACGCGTTCTTCGGGCATCACAAAATATTTTGCCGGATAGATAATACAGTCATCAAGTTCTTCGGTTGTTTCCCCGGTGAGGGGATTTATTTTACGGATTTTTTCGATGGTTTCCCAGGAAAACTCGACGCGAATTACTTCGGTAGCATAGGAAGGATAAATCTCCAGAACATCACCCTTGAATCTGAACCGTGAGCGCTCAAGGACAGTATCGTTTCTTTCATATTGAAGAGAAACGAGTTGATTCAGGAGTTTTCTCTGGTCTGTTTCAGCACCTTTTGTAAGCTCCATGCGCATACCCCTGTAATCATTCGGGTTGCCGATTCCGTAGATACAGGAGACGGTGGCCACAATAATGACATCCCGGCGTTCAAGTAACGAAGCAGCAGCCGAGAGCCGGAGTCTGTCGATTTCCTGGTTAATCGATGCGTCTTTTGCAATATAAAGATCCTTCCCGGGAACATACGCCTCAGGCTGATAGTAATCGTAATACGATACGAAATATTCAACCGCATTGTCAGGGAAGAAATCCTTAAATTCCCTGTACAGCTGAGCTGCCAGGGTTTTATTGTGTGAGATGACAAGTGTGGGGAATTGCACTTCCTCGATGATTTTTGCCATGGTAAATGTTTTACCAGAGCCTGTAACCCCTTTTAAGGTTTGATATTGGTTGTTGTTCTTAATGCCTTCACAGAGGCTGAATATGGCATTTACCTGATCTCCCGCAGGTTCGTAATCTGAGACAAGTTTAAATTTTTTCATGCGACCTAACCCTTAATTATTCTTTATTCCAATTTAATTGGTTTTCCCTGCAAAAATAAAACTGTTATTTTTGCTTATTTCTTTTTTACGAGGTTCCTGCAAAAATAGTATTACGGACGTTCACTAAGAGTAACTTTTATTGTTTTATATGAAGTTCCTCTTAATACTTTCACATCTACAATTTCACCGGGTTTATTATCTTCCAGGGCGCTATATAAATCCGTAAGATCTTCTACAACGTAATTATCAATTTCTACGATAATATCTCCACCCAAATAAATAATACTTCTTCCATAACGTACCGGCGTCTTCCCTGCTTTAATTCCCGCTCTTACTGCGTTTCCACCGGGTGTTACTTCGGAAACGAGTATTCCCCGGTCTATGGGATATTTTGCATAACGAACAAGGGCCGGGAAAAGTTGAACCGGAGTAATTTCTATCCACCCGCGTTTTACTTCGCCAAACTGAATGAGATCCGGGATAACCCGTTTTGCAGTATCAATGGGAACCGCGAATCCTATTCCTACGGAACCTCCGGAAGGTGAATAAATCATTGTATTCACACCGATGAGTTGCCCATGGGAATTAAGGAGAGGTCCCCCTGAGTTGCCCGGATTGATTGAAGCATCTGTCTGAATTGTTTCTTTTATTATAAGTCCGGAGGTGGATTTAATCGGCCTGCCCAGGGCAGATACAATACCGGTGGTGAGAGTTCTTTCCAATCCAAAGGGATTCCCGATGGCGAGGACTTTTTGTCCTACCGAAAGGGTGTGAGATGAACCGAAGGGAATAGTAACAAGTTTTTTACCTTTCGGATCGATTTTTATCACTGCAAGATCATTTTCAGGATCAACCCCGATTATTTTACCTTCGTACTCGGATCCGTCTGCTAATGTGACGCTTAAGCTGTCGGCATCATTGACCACATGAAAATTAGTGAGAATATGGCCTTCCTGGTCCAAAATCGATCCGGACCCGGATCCCCCTTCCTGCGGGACCGGTTCCAGAAACCAGTTATAGTTGAGGATAATTGTCGTGATATTAACAACTCCATGATTAAGTTTCGCGTAAATATCAATATTTTCGTATTCCTCCGGGGAAAGCCCGGGATCTGTATTTTGATCGGAACTTTTATCATAAATGACAGGTGTCGTATTAATGTTATCAGAAGAATTTCCCTCATAATCTGTTTTTGAATCATAATTCTTCATTTTTTGATTGTCCCCGGGCAAAGTCAGGGTAAAGAAAATGGAAGTAAGAGACACTGCTATAAGAAAACTGATGACAGAGAAAAAAATAAGGCGACCTCTGGAATAGAGTTGCATTATAACCTCCTTTTTCTAAAAGGATCTTTAGTTATCTTTCCTGATACTCATAAGTGATTGCATAGTTCCTGAAACATTCACTACTTCATATATTACATTATAAAAGATCGGTGATATAGTCAATCATAAGAAAGAATTTTCCGGTTGTATAGTATTTCTTATCACCTTATATAACACCGAAGAATGCTGTAATTCTCCAATACGTGTTGCATCAATTGTCACTCCATTTTTGCTTCAGGTTACGCATTTGCGGATTACTATCACATGAAAGCCCTCAGACGTTCCCGGAGGGGATGTTACAGTTGGTCTTTTACCGTATAGATATGGCAAGATTTAGTAATTTAAGTAATAATCTTATTGAAATAACACGATTAATAAGTAAAATAATAAGTACGCTGTGTTACGGGTCGAAAATAATAGGTTTTATTCCGGGATTCTCGGCCCGTAACACTTAAACGTTGACCCGCATCTATATCCTGACTCATAGATGATTTTCAGGTGTCAGGAAAAATATAGATTATTTGTATTGGGCCTAAGGGCCGTAGGTCAACGCTGTGTTACTATAGGCGAAAATCGCAGGTTTTATTCCGGGATTCTCGGCCCGTAACACTTAAGCGTTGACCCGCATCTATATCCTGACTCATAGATGATTTTCAGGTGTCAGGAAAAATATAGATTATTTGTATTGGGTTGTGGGCCGTAGGCCAACGCTGTGAACATCACGTGAAATAAGGATGGCAACATGAAGATACAATTCTCTTATTGGATTATTATACTTCTTATAGTTTTTCTTTTTGGCTGTTCCGGTCCAATCGATGAATCGGAAGAGTTAATCGTAAATGGAAACTTTGAGAATAAAACGGGAGATATCCCCACTGCGTGGCGAACCGACGCATATGAGATCAGCCGTCGAACAATACACTTTTCCGTAAAAAGCGGCTCGGCTCATTCGGGAAATTTTTATGCCGCTATAGAAAATGTAACAGCCGCAGACTCCCGTCTCATACAAAATGTAAAAGTAGAGCCCAATTCTTATTACAAGCTTTCCGGATGGTTAAAAGGGGAAGATGTGCCTTCGGACGGGAGAGGGCCAAAAGGTGCGAATATTTCGATTATTGGTGTGGTTGCTTCTACCGGGAATATCAAGAATGAGACAGATAAATGGACATATGTGGAATTATACGGAAAAACCGGTCCGAATCAACACACCCTTACGGTTGCGTGCAGGCTTGGCGGATATGGAGAGGAAAGTATTGGCAAAGCCTATTTTGATGATATAAGCCTCCGCAGACTCGGTGGAAATCCCCTGGGTAAGAATGTGGAGAATTTTTATCAGGATAAGACTGCAAAAGCGGAAGAAGCAAAAGTACCCCTTAATGTTGTGGATGCCCGTAAAAAAACAAATGCTTTATTCTGGATAATTGCATTCTCCCTGGTCTTTCTCGGACTCTATTTTTTTCTTTATACATTTTTTCTTAAAAAAGATACATTGCACCTCGAAGATCAGACTAAAAAGATATTATGGCTTTTTGTGATCTTTATTACCATTGCCTTTATTATCCGTATCATTATCGGGTATTACATCGAGGGCATGTCCGGTGATCTGAGCTGTTTCAAGGGGTGGGGACTTCATGCTGCCAGCACTCCATGGCCGGATTATTATGATTATTATAGTGCCTATATAGACAAAGCAGAATACTGGTGTGATTATCCGCCGGTTTATATTATGATTCTTTCGGTTCTCGCGTGGATACAAAAATTATTTAATCTGGGTACACAGGGATTTACCTTGCTTATTAAAATGCCCAATATAATTTCGGACATTATTTGCTGCTATCTTATCTACCGTATCGCGAAGCGGCATTTACATAACAATGGAGCCCTCGCGTTGTCTCTTCTCTATGCATTTAATCCGGCAATTATCATTAATTCCGCGGTATGGGGACAGGCTGATGCGATCTATACACTCCTGGCCCTTCTGATTGTCATCTTTATCCTGGATAAAAAACCGTGGGTTTTCACGTTTTCCTGGCGGAAAAAACAATTATTTAAATTTACTGTGACGAGTAAGCTCTGGCTTTCCGGGATAATACTCGGTATTGCCCTTTTAATAAAAATTCAAACGGGATTTGTTGCTTTTGCAGGAATATTCGCCCTCATAGAAAGGAAGAAAGTAATAGATTGGGTTTCTACCCTTGGCTTGAGTCTTGGTATATTTATTCTCTTTACATTGCCCTTTGGTATAAAACTACCCTTTGAATGGATCATCGTCCAGCTTATCGGAACATTAACAGGGTATCCCTATGCCTCGGTCAATGCTTATAATTTCTTTGCCCTTTTCGGAGGAAACTGGCTCCCCACATCACAACCTTTCCTTCTTGGATTTTCTGCTGATGTATGGGGCATCGTTATCGGGTATTTACTTGTTATATTTATGATATTTATATATTTCTGGAGTAAAGACAAATCCAAGAATTACTATATCGGTTTTTTTGCCATGGCTTCCGTGTTTATGTTTATTCCCGGTATGCATGAACGATATCATTATGCAACGATTATTTTTTCAATTATGACCTATATTTATACAAAAGACAGACGTTTTCTTTATTTATTCCTTGGATTTTCAATATCCGTATTTGTGAATGTATACCATATTCTCGATGTATTTATCGTCGCTGAAATATCTAAAACCTTGGCATCAAATTATTATCCCATTCAACCGTTGAAAGAACCTGTTCTTGTCATTAATGCCCTGGCAAATCTCATCCTTTTTGCTTATCTTATAAAAGTGGGTGTAGATGTTTATATCCGGAGAAAGCTTATTGTGGATACCGGGGCTGTGTATGCCACTCCCCTGGAAACAAGTGAGGATGAGATGCTCACGGTTCAAAAAAAATCCTCTCCCAAGGAAAAGAAAAAACAGGAAAGTCCCAAAAGGCTTCCGGTTTTCGTTATGGGGATACTCAGTGCATTCGTCCCCTTTCTTGGAATCTATTCCTGGGTTGTGGGAAGAAAAGAGATGAAAGCGTATCCGGAAGATAACATTCTTAA
>JAFGRV010000198.1 GCA_016934975.1 Spirochaetales bacterium
CAATATAATCTGAATAAATTTAAAATCAATAATTGTATTATCAAAGAAGGGAATAATCTGGAAAAGCTCAAGCTCATGCAAAGATATGATCTGGCGATTGAAGGATGGAGTTTTTTAGCCGCGATAGCCGCGACACCCGGGCAGTGGGAAAAAGAAAATGCCATAGAAATGCTGGACATTCAGGTTAAAAATATGATGCGCCATGTAAAGAAAAACGGGAAACTTATTATTATCGAATCGTACGGTACCTATGTGAATGAACCGGCTCCCCGGGATGAGTGGGTTCCTCTTTATGATTATCTTGAAAATGATTTAGGTTTTACCAGGAAACTCATTCGAACGGATTTTAAATTTGAATCAGTTGAAGAAGCGGCAGAGCTTTTTCCTTTCTTTTTCGGCGAAGAGTTCAAAGATAAAATAGTAAAAGAAAAAGCAATGATTATTCCGGAATATACCGGCGTATTTTCTAAAGACAATTGGGATTGATGATACGTTGTCTCCGATTACGGCACCGGGATAACTCCATATTGAACCGAAAAAAGACCCTCGTAATACGTTGCTCCGTCTGTTACTCCTGCATAAAAAATAACCTGCCCGGTATTAGTTATCACCGGATCCGCAACACTGTTAATTGTATACCTTCGGTCAGCCGTATCTCCTTCAGAAACAAGAATCCCGCCGTTTGAATTAAAGATACCCTCTTTACCGTCACTTTTTAGGGCGGCAAATACGACCATATCATCATCATTGATGCCGGGGGTGCCGACGAGATCTGAAAATGTTCCTCCTCCGGGTGCGGGTCCATCAATAATTGCCACTCGTTCAACGCTTGTAAAGATTCCTTCTTCCCCGGTATCAAGGGTTCCGAGAAAAGCAACCTCCCCGGTGTTATTGGCATCGGGATAATTGAACTGTGCAGATCCTGTGGCAAAAAAACCGCCCCCGGGAGCGGGATCGCCGCCTCTGCCGTAATTTATTCCATTTGTAGAAAAAATTCCCTGCCCGCTCACAGCAGCATCGGAAAAAGTGCCCAGGTAAACCCCTGTCCCGTCATTTCGCAGGACTATGTTTGTGCCAATTAAGGTGACCACACCGCCGCCGGGGGCAGTAGTATCAGTCATGAGTATGGAATCAGGTGTAAAGAAATAATTTCCTCCTGCTTTGGCTTTAAAAGTGATAAGGCCGTTATCATTGATATCCGAGCCGTCAAATCGTTCATACAATTCTCCATTCGGCGCAATCTGACCTTCCAGGGCAATTGTTTCCGTCGTTGTGAAAAGTCCTTCCAGCCCATTATCAAGAGTTCCGAAAAAAACTATTTGATTATTATTATTGATAGATACATACCGGACACCTGCATCCGAATAAAAACCCCCGAAGGTTTCACCGCCGGGGGCAGCCCCGCCTGATAGCGCTATGGTTTCACCGTCACTGGTAAAGATACCTTCCCGGCCGCCGCCCATTTTGGCAACATATACAACCGTGCCTGCGTCATTCACATCGAATCCTTTTAGAATACCGTACATCCTGCCGCTTACTTCCGTGATTTCATTTCCATCGGGGGCACTATCTCCTTCCATAACCACTTTCTCGATATATGTCCCTTTAAGGGATATGGTTCGAACAGTTTCAATGGCTGAATCTCCCCCGCCATTTGTCGTCTGATAATATGCAACAGGGGCAAAATGAATCTCTTCATCAAAGGTATTATAATAATAATAAACAATTTCATCGTTTTCATCTATTCCCACACCAACCATGGGAACCCAGTGATCTCCACCTTCCGTATGATTATAATCGATTGATAAAAAGACCGGGATACCTGCCCGGAGTTTGGTAGCCGACCAATCATAAAATGCCCGGGGATCGATGTACCAGTCATCATTAATATCTGTTTGGAAAAAATCCGCGTCATTGGTCCATGATTCGCCGTAAGGTCCGTATGTTTCATTCCAATGCGCCGAATCGGGACCATATATCGGAGACACATGAAACATGACATCAACATCATATAGTATATTCCTGTCATCAACATAATTTTCAATTCCCTTTTCAATATTTCCCGGGAGGCCGAATCCGTCACTATTGGTATCCATATATTGAGCGGAACGCAGCGCCTTTGCAGTTGCCAATCCCTGGTCCGCACCCGAAGGAACCGGAGGTGTGAGCAGATTTTCAAGTCCGTGAACATTGTAGAAATATCCAAGGATCATGGCACCTGTCGTGGGACCACACCCCACATATCTGTATGTAATGCCGGAATACTCGTCTGTGTTGTACGGATACCCGGGGAAATCGTCGAACCTTGCTATGTATATTTCCTCGTGATGCCCGGGGAAATCAGGGGGCGGGCAGCTTATACAGATAGCCGGTAAAATGATGATTAATATAACTATTACTTTTTTCATAATGAAACTCCTTCCCTTGTATCAGGATTGTTCTATTATCCTGCCAAAGTAGACAAAATGAACATCTGGCTGATAAACAAAATATGCTGTTAAAAACAAAATTAGCACATTCTTTGTAGAATTCATTGTTTTTGCTCGAAACAATTGTATGATTTAATATGCTAGTAACTACCAGGTTTTTATTTTAAAACAAGAACCTGACAGTTACTATTGAAACGCAGGTTCGCCTGAAATCAGAAATATTCATAACGGCAGCCTCTTCATACATTAATTATTTGGGTTACGTGCCTAGCCTGTGTAATGATATCGGAAGAAGGAAGGTCGTGTGAAAAGAACATCGCCCCGGTTTTTTTCATCCGTGGTTTTCCCATGGGATCTCATGATCTCTACACTATCCGGCCCGATTGCACATCCGCGGTTTTTATAACCCCCCTTCATCTCTTAACCCCGGGAAACACATGGGGATTACAGGAACAGCTCCATAAAAACCTCGTCATCGTACTGTCCGTCGATTTTTACTTGTTTTGTGAGGATTCCTTTGGGAACAAAACCCAGGGACTTGTAAAAATTTTGAGCCCCGGTATTGCTTGCCCGGACATAAATAATGAGTTTTTCATAGCCATGATCCCGGGCAAAGCCGATAGTATGTTGTGCCAGTTTCCGGCCGATTCCTTTTCTTCGCCACCGGGGGAGAAGGTAGGTGCCGATGGTCCCCGCATGGTCAAAGGAGTCGGTGAATTTCACCCAGGTGTCCAGGGACTGGAAAGCTATGATCCGGTTTTCCACCTCTGCCACAAAGATCCCTTCCCTGGCGGAAAGGGATGTGATGTAATCCCGTTCCTGTTCCGGGGTAAAGGGGTTGTTTATCACGGTGTAGACCCGTTCTGCACAGACTGCTTCCCATATGCGGGAGATCGATTCTGCGTCGGTAATTACCGCACGGCGGCAGGTGATGTTCATTGCGTGCTCCTTTTTATTTTTATCGTAATATTCAATTAAAAGTTTAAACTCCGAATTTTCCAGGATAATATATTGACTCATATTCTTAAGAATAAAAAGCATACCAGGGGAATTTATTATAGTATTTTTAAAATCGCTGTGGATGAATATTCTAAAGTCAATATAAAATATCTTATTGACTTTAATAAATAATTATGTAATAATGAAATGTGACTTCTGAAATACATAATAGTTTATTTAACCGTCAAATTGAAAAAGAACTTATTACATCAGCATCACTATATCCTGTTGTAACCATTACAGGACCCAGACAGTCCGGAAAAACTACAAAGGAAGCCTTTTTAATTCGATAGAAATAAAATCAGCAGAAACATTTAATAAGGATATGCTAAAAGGCATATATCAATTTTCTCATACTTTCCCGGATTTAGTTGATAAAAAATATATAATTTATTCGGGAGGGGTTAGTGAATTACAGGGAGTAAATATAATCAATTTTTTGGATACTTATAAAAGCATAGATTTATAAATTGATGTTGTATTACCTCCTTCTGCTTACATAGGATAACTCATTATATTGAAAGACGTTATTTCCCGATTTCAGGCACAAAGCGAATGGCAGAGCTGTTCAGACGTAAAGCAACCTGGTATTTTGAGAAAAATTATTAGTTAAATTCCCATTTTTGTTATACACTATATCTATGTTTTATTATCCTAAAATAGTAATAGTTGTTATTATTCTCATCTTTATAAGTAATTTCATCTTTTGTGCAGACCAGGATACACAACACCCCGTGAATGCATTCCATAATATGATGCTCCCGGGAATCAGCGGGGGATGCTATTATTTTATGTTTACTCATGATTTTTATTACGGCGGGGCTTTCCGCTTCGATTTGCTTTATGGTCTTGAATCGAAAAGCAGGAACTCTTCCTGGTCGGACCGGGGAAGATGGGAAGTCTTTATTGATGTGGGGCTTTTTAGTTCCATAGCAGACGAGGAAGATAATTATGCACTCCTTTTCCGGTATTTATTAGGATTTACACTCTCCTTCGAGACCCCGAAATTCTTAGGTAGAAATTTTCTTATTCCGTACATGGGACTCGGATTCGGGGGAATATATATTCAGGAAAGAGGCAATGGATTTTGTGTGTCACCTCTCCTCGGGATTAATGTGTTCTCTTTTCCTCAGTGGAGTTTAAGCATGGAAACTGCTTTGTTCCTTCCCACTATCGCATTTGATGAGTTTTTCGGAATATGTCCTCAAATCAATCTTAATTTTATATTGTAAGTACTTTATACTCACTCAATCATATCCGCGATCTCATTTCTTATTCCTTGCAAGAAAGCGGGATCATGTTCCCAATTAAGAGAACTTTTTACGATTTTATCACAAAGATAGTGTACGGCCTCTGTCCCGGCGGCCCGGGCTGCCAGGGAAAGGTATTCGTAATCTTCCATCCCTTCCCGGAGGAAAATCATACGCAGCGACGGGAAAACCGCGTGATTTTTAAAACCGTACATCCCGGGAAGGCAAGGGTACACGAGAGTACCGTCCCCGTTTGCATTAAAAAAATACTGATTGCGCCAGGGATTCGCCTTATAGCTGTATGTCGCATTCCAGTAATAAAATCCTGAACTCTTGTATTTATAATTAAGCCAGGGAATGATGCGGTGATAAAGACCCTCCGAATCGATAAAAAGATTCGGATAATCCAGAATTTGTGCGGATGTGCAGGTGTACATCCAGAACTCTTCTCCCATCGCGATCCGTTCCTGATATTTTGAAGTCGGATAATGAAGCTGATACTCCGGGGCCGGATGATTTCTTTTCATGAATCCCGGCAGAAAAGGGATGGAATCGCCGATAAAGGGAATATCAACACACCAGATATCAATCACCTCTTCCAGACTTTCGGAAAAAGGATCGGTTACCAGGATACGCAGCCCCGGGGCATATTTTTTTATAAATTCGGCTTTTCCCCTGATCCGGGGATAATCCGTATAAAGTGGTTCATCAACAATATAATAGACGGATTTTTCCAGCCACCCGCGTTCTTTCAGGTGGGCGGTAAATTCCGCAAGAAATCCGGCAAGAACATCCTTCTCCTCTGCTTTTTCATTACGGAGGTGAAAATAATAAACCGGGGATTCTTTTTTATCAGGAACGAGTGTCCCGTCGAGCATGGGGCTAAAGAAATTATCAAATTCCGACCAGTCACGGAGACCTTTTTTTTGTTGAAACTGCTTTTGTAAAAGAGAATCATCGGAAATGTATAAAAACAGCCGGAAGCGGCTTAACAGCTTATAATAATCATAAAAAAGTGAATCTTCGTTAAACGGAAGATAGGATTTTCTTTTATGGAGGTTGATGATGTCCTTTTTTCTGCATTTTACCGATGTTGTGAGGCTTGGCTGGGCAGGTAAGGTGAATTTCCGGGGCTCCAGGACAATTGTCGTACTATAGCTGGCACCGGTCGTCAGGCTGATAGAAAGAGAAATTCTCCCGGGTTGAGTTACTGCATCCGGGGGTAAAAATACATCCAGCAGAAAAATCCGGTTTTCCCCGGGGGGAACAATAAGCTCCGGGACCGGGACAAAGCGTTTCACTCCGGAATCCTCATCAGCCTGTTTTTGCTTTCCAGGATCAGGCTGATGAAGTGCAGGTTTGAGCGGGATGAGGGGGTCGGGCCATAATCCCCTTTTTTCCGGTGAATCGAACCAGCGTGATTTTTTTTTCACCTGGTAATATGAAACCTGGTAAAGGTCATACTGTACATGACATAAAGGATCGGTTTCGACTGTTATCTCCCGGATATGAATCGGTTTGTCCGAATCATTCCGGATCCCGACGATGACCGGTTCATATTCATTTTTCGCCAAACGGATTGTTGCCCGGGGAACAGGGTCCGCTGCATAGTGGGGCCGTAATTTTTCTATGGGATAGAGGACAAAGGAATAAATATCAGCCTGATCGCTATTTTCCCGGATCGAATTGCAGGAGGTGGATAAAAAGAGGATGAGAATTAGTATGATAAGATAGTGATATACTGCATGCTTTTTCAAGGTTATTTTACTGTTTCACGACAGCTTTTTATAATTATATACGAATATTTGTTTCTGTCTACTCTATGGAGTTGCTTTTCTTCTTCATTTTCATCTCATATACTTCTAAAAAGGTAATATATAAAATAATTTTTTAGTGAAGGTGTGTGCTGTCTGAGTTGTCAAAATTCCTCTTAATCCTTTTAGTTCTTCCAGGTTTTCTATAAAATTCATTAATTGTCGTCCGATTCCCTGCCTTTGATATTCCGGGACAATAAAAAGGTCTGCTAAATAATAGACAGTTGCGAAATCTGTCACAATTCGGGTAAAACCGATTTGTTTTTCATTTTTAAAAACGCCGATACAGTAAGAATTTTGAATTGATTTTTTGATAAATTATAAAAGAAAGTTTCCCCGGGTAGAAACATGTGATATAATATCAATCCAATTAAAAAAGTGGAGGTATCCAATGAAAAAGAAAAGTATGACTACTATTATACTAATGGTTATTTTTTTAAGTTATCTGTTCTTTTTTTTCCCGGTAATGGTTTTTCCCCAGGATTCTCCCGGGGATGTCTATCTTTATCCCACGGATACTCACGTGTGGGAGACCGAGGATTTTAGCACCTTTATTATGATAAATAGCGGTACTCATAAACCGACTTTCTATAATTTTACCGTATCTTATGATCCTGCTATTATACAATTAACGGATATCAGAGAAGGAGCAGACGGATTTGTTGCTGCGTCTGGTTCGCAACCTACCCCCGGAGATGCGGAGATATGGGGTTTTGATGCCGTCGGCACAGGCCCGGGAGAAGAATTGCACTTTTTAACCATTAAGTGGGTTGCCAAACGCCCGGGTACGACTTCCGTGAATATTACCATAAATACGTTGGCAGATGAGAATGATCATGATTTTAATCCCTGCCAGGGTATCGGGGGGAGCGTCACAGTCAATGCCATTACCCCGGGGGATGTGAATATCGATTCGTTCATTGATATTGTCGATGCTTTGCTTATCGCCCAATTTTATGTTGGCGCATACCCGGAAGGATTTGTCGAGGTAAATGGCGATGTCAATCATGATAATACGGCGGATATCGTGGATGCGTTGCTCGTTGCCCGCTATTATGTCGGACTGGAAGATATTCTGCCGGTTTCCACTCCCGCACCGACAACATCCCCGGAAAACACATCAACCCCGGTACCAACCTTTGAGGCGAATGTGAGTCTTGTGGGGAGTATTAAGTCCGGGGTCGGGGTACGGGATGATTGGCGGGAATCCCTTATCGCCGGAGATTTTTTGTATATTTTATCTAATAAAGAGATGAAGGTGTTTGATATTTCGTCCCCCGCCGCACCCGAATTTATTCAGGATAAAAGGTTTTTATCAGCCTACTATTATATACCGGTGGCATATGAAAATTATATCTATGCATATTATCGCTACAGTTCATCCACGGTTTATATTTATGATATATCCGAACCTCAAAATCCCTTGAGAGTGAATAGCATCTTTTTACACGATTATACCAGGGGCATGCTTTTTTCAGGTACCTATGCATTTGTAGCACATGAGTCATATTTATCCACTGTCGATCTTTCCGATCCGCTTCATCCGGAGAATGTCTCTGATTTTAATTGTGGTGGTACAATCCAAACAATAAAAAAACGGGGAGAATATATATATGTGTGTTCCTGGAATGAGACCGCCGGACTTCAGATAATTGATATCAGTGATCCCCTCGCGCCGGTCCGAATTGGTTCTCTTATCGTGAATATGTTAGATTTTACGATCTCGGATGATTATTTATATGGTGTTTCAGAGGATATCTTGTATATTATCAATATATCCGATCCCGGAGTTCCGACTATTGTCGGTGAATTGGCCCGGGACTTTCGGACAGAGACAATCTATGCGGCCGGTAATTATGTCTATTTAAGCTATCATCCCGGAGATCCCATGACACGTCTTGATTGTATTAATGCCGTGAATCCCGCACAACCCTTTGTTCAATCGACCATGACACTTCCATACTGGAATTATTCCCTGGCTGTGAAAGATCACTATCTTTATTACACCTGCAATACGACAACCTCTCACGCCTGTTGCGTCTACATACTAGATATCGCTCAACCGGGAAATCCTGTTTATGCAGGCCTGATTGATGGAGGCGGATTTACTCACTCGATGACTGTAAAGAATAAGATTCTCTATATGGCAGACGGGTTTGGGGGCATGAAGATTGTCGATGTCTCCGATCCTGCACAACCAATTAATCTGTCACGGGTTTCTATGGAAGATACTCTCCGGATTGCGGTTTCCGGTGATTATGCATATTGCGCCTCGGGTAAGAATGGCATGAGTACTATTGATATATCGGATCCTGCTCAGCCGGTCCTTTGCAGTACAATTCCCACCTATGATTCGGCAGTTGATGTAGAGACTGATGGGTCATATGTGTATGTCGGGGATCAGCCCTGGGGACTGACCATTATCGATCCGTCACAGCCGGAAGATCCGCAGATTGTTTATCACGCCCTGCCGGATGGTTATCCGACACCCGTGGGTGAGCTCCTTCCTACGCCGAAACCTCATGCCAATGCATGGAATACCCGAATGTTGAGTCTTTCCGGGAATACTGCTTGTTTAAGTGTTCAACTCGAACCATGTATCAGGATCGTTGATATATCAGATCCCCATGCTCCTGTGCAAACAGGATTCATCCCCCTGAATATACCAGGGGATCTGGCTGTTACCGGGAACCATTTATATCTTCCGGGTCTCTCCGGAATTCCTTTGCTGGTATATGATATAGCAGAACCCGGGAATCCTGTAGAGATAGGAGCATGTCCTGCCATAGATAATTTTTATTGTAATAAGATAGCACTTTCCAATAATTATGCGTTCCTTGCTTCTACCAACCAAACTTCAATAATAGAGATAAGCGATCCGGTGAATCCTGTTTACCGGGGAACGATACCTCATGGGGCAGATTATTATCCGATCGAAGATATTATTGAATCAGACGGTTATTTATATGTGGCAAGCGGGGCAAATGGAGATTGCGTTTTTATTTATAAAATAGAATAAGATTGTCTTTTTCAGAAAAACTTTTTTCTTTGTTCTTTTAATAATGTTCTTAACATTTCTTCAAGGGGTAAATTGATGTCCTTACATTGGCGTGCTGCCATATCAATCCAGTCAATATATCCTTGTATTTTTTCTTTGCTCCAATCCGGGGGCAAAGTCCTTACATTGCTGATAAAGTCGGCGATTTTAATTTTTTGAGCTTCTTTTGATTTTCCGGCAATTGTGTCGATGATATAGTTACGTCTTTCTTCCAGGGTTTTTGTTTTGTCATCGGTGAGTTCCAGAACAATACTCAAGATTTTGTTTCCGAATTGCTTTTGTATTATTTCAGACGATAAATCAGTATCTTCCAGGACATCATGTAATGCGGCAGCGGCTAATATCTCCGGATCATCAATGCTGCCGATGGCTGTGAGGAGATGAAGAATCTCGGTAATATGATTTATATAGGGTGAATCATCAGCCTTTCTCTTTTGCCGGCTATGCTGAATCGCCGCCAGGTGGAGGGCTTTAAATACTATGTCGGCATTGTTCATCCTGTAATTTCCTTTCATGTGTCGTCTATAATACAACGTCTATTCTCATGTTTTCCATCATCTTTATTATATGATCGGGGTTTTAAAAAATCAACCCGGTGCATGTGAAGGTTTCAAAAAAGGCTATTAAAAAGGCATACGTCATTGACAGTTTCTCCTTGCATAATCGGATTTCAGATTTGCACAAATGTAATAAAAATGTAAAATTTGCAATGAAAATTCTTTCAAAGATGTGATACTCTGGTGTAACTTTTTATCCTGTAGCAAGATATATGTAATTGATGCGTTGGCATATATTTTGCAATACATTGACAACAACGCTGTGTTGATAATTGATCTTTGCTCACATCAGGATGAAAACTATTGTAAAAAAGAGAGAGGTAATCGTATGAGAAAAGTTATTTTATTTTGCATTATGGTTATTATACTTGGAGGAGTAGTCTTTTCCCAGACTCCGAATCCAACCTCAGCTCCACCAGCCCTGGCAGAAGTCTGGCTGGACATTCCGGAAACAGTGGCAGAGGGAAGTGATTTTCCCATGAAAGTATTCATAGACTCACCGGACAGTATCTACGCGGCAATAAATTTTGCCGTTCTTTTTGATGATTCTATTATCGAAGTCGATACATCACAGGGCCTTTATGGAACTGAAGAAGGTCCGGATGGTTTTATTGCTGCTGCTAATGTGGATAATGATGAGTTCAGAATTGCCGGTTTTGATGCAGTCGGGAGAGGTCCGGGCATCAACCTCCATTTCGCGACCCTCTATTTCAGGGCATTACGTGGAGGAACAATTAATATTGAGTTACGTGTGGACGATATGGCAGATGTGAATGCCGAGCCCCTTAATGCTATCGGCACTGGTGGAACTATTACTGTCAGCGCTCTTCCCCAGGAACCTCCTGTTATACTGAGCCCCAAAAGCATTACAATAGAATTCCCGGGAAATACCGGTACGACAACAGTTACTGAATGTTATTACGGCTATTCAATTCTTAATAAACCTGACTGGGTGACACTTTCTCCACCTTCAGGTGGTAGTGGGACAGTTATAACTATTACCGTAGACTGGAGTCAGTTTGAACCGAATGAGACAAAAAGTGGATCTGTTACCTTTTTAAATTCGGGTACGACAGGCCTCGGTTTTCTGTATGTGGCGGCAACATACTCAATTCTCCGTGGAGATGTGAATGGAGACGGCAGCATAGATATTATAGACGCCCTGTTAACTGCGCAGTATTACGTGGGCCTGAATCCCCAAAATTTTATTCCAGGTGCCGCGGATGTGGATAGTGACGGGAGTATCACGATTGTGGATGCCTTGTTAATAGCGCAATATTATGTAAATAATGGGTGGGATGATGGCGCTTTGTTCACCCAGATCTCGCGAAAAACGTAATAAATAACCATCCGGATCTTGAACTAGAAATTCTCTATTACCCGTATATATTTCACCAACTCTGTACCAATTTTCTTCAGGCTTAATAAATATTGGATAATTGCTTTTGCTTAAATTATTCAATAAGAATGAGATATCATCAACTTCAAATTGAAAATTTATCCCCCGGCCGAATGGATATTCTAATTTTCCCGTTAACCAGTTTCCATTATATTGTTCTAACATTATTTGGGATTCATTTAATGATAAAAAGATGAATTTATCTTCTTCTCTTTCATATTCAATTTTAAAATTTAATATATCAACATAAAAATATTTACTTTTATTAATATCCGTTACACTTAGTTCCGGTATTAATTTGTTAAATTTCATAAATAAATTACCTCCCTATATAATTTTATGACTCGATGGCATATAAAAATTGTGGTGAAGCGACGACTTCGGATGTGAATCCCCGACCTGTTCCGTCTGTATCTTCAACTAAATTATTCATTGTCCTTTTATTTCTCAAATATACTCAACTGTTTATAATTTGTCATTTCCCGGAGGTAGATATGTGTCCTTAATTATACGTTTCTATGAAAGGAATGGTAAAAGGAAATGAAATACACTTCTCCAAATTACGATTGGCACTCGACAGAGTCGAGATACACCACTTTAAATTACGATTGGCACTCGAAAGCCTCCAAATATTCCCACCGTTCGTATGCCTTGGCTAATTTTTCCTCTACCATTGTCAATTTTTCTTTGGCTTGTTTTATCTTTTCTTTATCCTGATAAATAGCAGGATCTGACATGTCTTGAAAAAGCTGTTTTTGTTCCTCTTCCAGTGAGTGAATAAGAGCCGGAAGTTCTTTTAATTCTTTTGCTTCATTAAATGTCAATTTTACTTTTTCACCTGTTGTCTTTTCTTTTTTGTAGGTTTTCTTTTTATCCGTGTCAGGTTTCTTTTCCATGGGTTGTTCTTGTCTTTGTGTATATTCCACCCAGTCGTCATAGCCCCCGAAACATTCGATTATCCGGTTATCTTCGTTAAAAGAAATGGTCGTTGTGACGACATTATTTAAAAAAGTACGGTCATGGCAGATGAGGAGGAGGGTTCCTTCGAAGTTTACCAGAAGGTCTTCCAGTAATTCGAGGGTTTCCGCATCAAGATCGTTTGTCGGTTCATCAAGGACAAGGAAATTCGCGGGTTGTGTAAAAAGCCTCGCTAAAAGAAGGCGGTTGCGTTCGCCCCCGGAAAGATACCGGGCGGTTGTGTTTATCCGCTCGGCGTCAAAAAGAAAATCTTCCAGATAGGAGAAAATATTTTTATCTCTTCCGTTTATTGTCACTGTATCGCCATTCGACAGGACATTCTCTTTTACGGTTTTATCTTCATCAAGCTGTTCCCGCATCTGGTCATAATAGAGAATTGAAAGATTCACGCCATGCCGGATTGAGCCGGATGAGGGGTGAAGTTTTTTAGTCAGGAGATTAACAAGGGTCGTTTTCCCGCATCCGTTGGGGCCGAGGATCCCGATTTTGTCGCCCCGCATAATTGTGGTACTAAAATCATCTATTAAAAGGGTCTCATTATATCCATATGAAATATGTTTTGCCTCAAGTACCAGTTTTCCGGATTTACCGGCATCAGATATGGCCATGGCGGCATTACCGGTGACATATCGTCTGTTTTTTCTTTCTTCCCGCATTTTAAGTAATGCCCGGACACGTCCTTCATTCCGGGTTCTTCTTGCTTTTATACCACGGCGAATCCAGACTTCTTCTTTTGACAGCTTTTTATCAAAATTATTCCACTCTTTTTCCTGATTATCCAGGACGGCCTGTTTTCTTTTAAGGAAGGTATCATAATCACATGCCCAGTTGAGGAGTGAACCTCTATCAATCTCAATTATCCGGGTTGCCAGTTTTCTTAAGAACATTCTGTCATGGGTGACAAAAAGAATCGAGCAATCTAATTGTAATAAGAAATCTTCCAGCCAGGTAATTGTCCCGATATCAAGATGATTCGTCGGTTCATCGAGTAATAATAAGTTTGGTTCGGAAACCAGGGCTTTTGCCAGGAGAACACGTCTTTTTTGACCACCGGACAACTCGGAAAAATTCCGGGTTTTATCGACGGTAATTTTGGAAAGGACTTTGGCCGCTTTACCGCTCATGGACCACTCATCATGGTGATGTTCCCGGTTGTCCAATCCTTGAGCGATAATATCATTGACAGTTCCCCCGGGAAAAACCGGAATTTCCTGGGTGAAATAAGAGATCCTGATTCCTTTTTCCCTCAGGACGAGTCCGGCATCAGGAGTGATCTCTCCGTCGATAATCTTCATTAGGGTCGTTTTCCCCGATCCGTTTCTTCCAAGTAAACAGATGCGTTGCCGGGCTTCAATCTGAAGTGAAATAGTGTCCAGGAGATGAGAATTCCCCCAATTGAGACTGATATTTTGTAATGAAATTAATGCCATACGTTAAAAAGTTATTCCTTTCCAATACTTATCTTCCTGATGGAAGATGATAAACATATTGATTATCTGTGTACACTATTAATGGTGATAATAATTTACATTTTTTAAAAGAATAATTCAACAAAGTTGAACTAGGTGCCATAAGAAATAAAGCATATGAAATTTTTTTCCAAAATATTGAATTTTACCCGGGAAAGTGTAAATGATCGGTAAACTTATACTTTTCCGCAGAAATCCTTCCACACTCCATCGATAAGCAGCTGATTCGGGCGGAACTGTTTTTTATAGGCCATGATCGGTAATTTTTCAATATACCAGCCCATGTAATAAAAGGATTTGCCCAGTTTTGCGGCGAACTCGATCGCTTTTGCAATGCAGAAAACACCAAGCCGCCTTTTCATATAATTTGTATCATAATACAAGTAAGCCGCATAAAGTGCATCAGAGCCCGCATCAACAATATGGACCGCAACTAACGTATCATCGAGGTAAAAATCCAGTTCATAGGAGTTTTTAAAGCCGAGATGACGGAAGGCGATTTCCTCCTCAGGGCTTTTCGGACTATCACTCTTATGCTTATTTTTATAATATTTCTCAAAGAGATTCGCACGGACCGGATCGACAACCGGCGAATCCGGGATAACAATACGCAGATCGCTGTTTCTTTTCAAGGTTCGCTTCAGACTCCGTGATACTAAAAAATCATTCACCACAACCCGCAAGGGTATACACTCTTTACAATCTTTACAAACATGGCGGAAATAATAATTTGCATAACGTACGAATCCCCTTTCCAGGTAATAACTCAGGTTTTCGATTTTTGCATGATCAGGATAAATGTTTTCAGTAACAGCCTGACGGCCATCATTGAAATAATTACAGTGGTAATCCTGAAAACCGGAAATCCTGTAGGGTACTTCGGTATGGGAATGGAGAAATTCCTGCCTGGTCTGGTGGAAATTCCGGAACTTGGCATACACCAAGCCAAGGTCAAAAAAGAGTTCGCTACAGGTAAATCCTTTTTTTAAAGCCGTTTTATAATCATCAAGAGCCTTAAGGTATTTACCGGTTTCTTTGTAAAGGAGGGCACGGAAAAAATGGATCGCTCCGATACCGGGATCCCTTTTTAGGGCCTTTTCATATTCTTTCTCTGCGTTATCATAATCCTTTTTATTATAAAAAAGAATTCCCGCATAAAGGCAGGCAATGGCCTTGATAGGGTCATCCTTATTCACTTTACCGAAATCAACGATACCTTTTTGGGGATCCCTCAGATGGAAGCCCCATAAAATGCCCCTCTGGACCAACGCCTTGCTGCAGCCAGGATCAAGTTCCAGAATTTTGTTATAGTCTTCCAGAGCTCCCGGATAATTGCATAGTATGTGCCGGATCTGGGCACGGTTATAGTACAGATCGATATTCCCGGGTGAAAGGGTGACAGCTTTATCGTAAAAAGCAAGGGCATTGTTCCATTGTTTGATTTTTGCGTAGTGCTCTGCTTTTTTGATTATCTCTTCGAACGTTTGTTTTTCCGACATCTGTATCCTTTTATATCAGCTTTGGGGTTATTAAAGCATATTTTTCAAGGCCCGTATCATCGCTTACATCAGAGGATACAGTCCGCATAAGGGCAGAAAAGCCGTTAAGGGATTCCTGCATATCGATGGTTTTATCTGTTCCAGGGAAAAGCAGGAGTGTAACCTGGTCGGTATTCTTCATCTGCCCGCGGTTTTAAGTATGGATCCTATGGAATTGCGGCGCAAAAAAACCAGGCTGATTTATTGTACCTAAAGCTGTGCTGCCCTAGATAACCTAAGTATTCGGCTTTATTATTTTTCTAAGAATACCTTGTGGAGCGTATTTAATGTCTTTTCCTTGTCTTTTTTTCCGACGATGAAACTGATGTTTCTTTCGGAAGAGCCTTGGGCAATGGCAAAGACATTTATTTTTTCTTTTCCCAGGGCGCTGAACAGATTGCCCGATATTCCGGGTGTTCCCCTCATATTTTCTCCGATAACTGCCATCACGACCAGATCCCCTTTAAGTTCGATATTTTGAATTTTTTTGTTCTTAATATCGAATTGCAGGGTTTGATTTAAAATCTTCCGAGCTTTCTCTGCTTCCTGCACTTTAAATACAAGACAAATGGAATGTTCCGATGATGCCTGGGAGATCATGATGATGTTTAGTTTTGCTTTTGCGATTTCTCCCAGTATGTGTGATGCCATACCCGGAATTCCGATCATTCCTCCACCCTCGACATTAATAAGCCCCACATCATCAATACAGGCAATGCCGGTGATGACAGTTGTATGCCGTTTTACTTTATCGGCAATAAGCGTGCCTTTTGCTGACGGATTCAAGGTGTTTTTTATTACAATGTCTATTTTCTTATCGACAACGGGAATCATCGTATAAGGATGGATAACTTCCGCACCAAAATATGAAAGTTCCATAGCTTCCTGGTAGCTCAATTCGGGTATAACAAATGCATTTGCCACGATTCGTGGATCCGCACTTAAAACTCCATCAACATCAGTCCAAATTTCGACACATTCGGCATTTAATGCTGCTCCTATTATGGAAGCAGTGTAGTCTGATCCATTGCGGCCGAGAGTCGTGGTTAAACCGATTTCCGTTGATGCAATGAATCCGGTGATTACCGGTATTCCATCAGCCTTCTTAAGCTTTTTTTGTATATTTTCATAGCTTTGCTGGAAATGCACTGTCGCGCTCCCATGCTGATTGTCGGTAATAATGAAATTTTCACTCGCATCTATATATGTTGCCTTATAAGAAAGTGCCGTTAAATAAGCTGCCATGAGTTTGCAGCTCAGTTTTTCCCCGAAACTCATAATAAAATCCATGCTTCTTTTTGAGCATTCTTTTAGTAATTTAACTCCATGGAGGATTTCTTCGATTTCATGTAACATTTCAGTTATTGTGTTTTTTATTTCTTCTTTTTTATCTTGCGGGAAAAGGGTATCAATAGCTTCGAAATGCTTTTGCCGTACTGTTTCAATTATTTTTACATATTCAGGTTTTCCTTTTTCAGCATTCCAGGCGCTTTCAATCATCATATCCGTGACGCCTTTCATGGCCGAAAGGACAATGCCGGTTTTTCCTGTCTTTTCCTCGTTAATAATAATTTCCGCAACGGATTTAATTCTTGCTCCGTTTGCAACTGAACTGCCGCCGAATTTCATTATTTTCATATGCACTTCCTTACATATTTAATAATTGCGGTTGTTCCGCAATTTTACCTATGTTGCTTTTACCATTTCTATCCATATGTATATGTTATCTTTTTTATTAAGGTTCACATATATCACACATATTGAAATAGAGAAGATAATTCCAGAATCTATAGCTATAAATCTATAATTTAATTAATCATATTCATACTACCTATAATATATTATTCTGTCTATCACCTTATCTGTCAAATCTTTATTTAAAATTTTCCACATGAGTCCGGCGGATTTTCAGTTACTTTCGTAGACGTAGATAATCCTGATTTATCTGTTTTCTTAAAAAGAAATAAAAATATCCGATATATGTGGTTAAAAAAATGCCCGAATTTTTGCATGAGCCTCATATTATTGTATATATTTATATTGAGAAACATCAATAAATATGCACAATAGGTAAGAATGATCGATTTACGGAAATATTCGTATTTTTTCTTTATTCTCATATTTTTCCTTGCTGGACAGGGTTGTATAAATGTTCCGCGGGAAAATCCCCGGGAAGACGAGAAGCCGGCAGAATCTTTGCTTTGGGATGAGATCGTGAATAATACAGATAAAGGCGAGGCGCAGAAACATGGTCCGATTCTTATGTCCGATGATGATAAAGATGACAATACGGACGATGAATCACCCCTGAATACACCGGCACCGTTAAGCATAAATGAAGCTCTTAAACAGATCAGAAAATTTATTACTTCTCCTGAAAGACCGGTTATTAATAATAATTCGATTTTATATCTTATCCATGATTTTACATCCGATGGGATAGAGGAAATATGTGTCCCGGGAATTAAGAGTGAGAATAAAGAAAATGCCCGGATAGAGTTTCTCTCCGATTATTCACGTTTATTCACCGAGAAGAAGGAGTTTTTTACATTCTTTTTGTATATATTCTCCATCAATGAAGGAACCCTGCGCCTTATGAATAAAATTAAACTTGGTGAACAGTCCGTATACAAGTCAATGACAAAATTCAGTCTGTATAAAGGTAAATCTGATCCCGTGGTATTGTCCTTTCATTTTAATACTCAGGAGGGATCGATTCAGCATTGGCTTGTCTTTAAAAGTCCCGCAGTGAAACCCCTTTCACAATTACTGTTATCGGATACATTCTCGTGTAAAGCCCTGGTAGAAGATATTGATAATGACGGCTGGATTGATATCAACCTATTTGAAAGAGTAATGGAAGAGGGAATCGGATGTGAAACCTTTATTACCTGGAAAAAATGGAATAAGAAAGAGTTTATTGATTTTAAAACAACGAATATAGTAAGAAATTTAAATAATTTTCTATTTAAGGTAAAGGAATCAGGTCTTTCCGGTGATGTGACAAAGTTGATTTCCTATTCTTTTGATCCGGGGGAAGTGCAGAAATATACAAAGATGGGATTGTCAGAGATGGAAATACTCTACGCGTTTTTTGGCCTTACGAAATATTTCGGTTCGGGGCATGGAGAGAGGTTTAATATCTTTGAAGATATTCATGAAATTATTTTTCCTGAAATACTCGATAATCCTTTTTATATTAGAGATGAAAAGGGTTTTTATGTAAAACTTTCGTTCAGAATTATGTATTCTGATGGTGTGTCACTTATTCCGGAGGTTCTTATCTACATGTTAAAAAACCCTTTTGGAAAACAGCAGTTTGTTTTGTTTCCGGTGACGGTTAATGACAACCTCCAAAGAGCTGAGTAGTTAATAGGATTTTTGCAATCGGCTCTATAAACAAAATCCGGTTGATAATCCTACGTAATATTGTGCAATGAGCAATGCATCAACAATATTTACGGTACCATCGCAGTTTGTGTCTGCTGCCGACAAATTAAAGGGTGACGGGTTAAGGCTTACATAATATTGTGCAACGAGTAAAGCATCGACGATATCAACTGATCCGTTATTGTTCACATCCCCCAATAATGTTGTTACTCCTGTGGGTGTGATCGTGGGAGCGGTTGTGGGAATAGGCGTGGCTGTGGGTGCTGAGGTTGGTGCAGTCGTCACTGTTCCGCCGGAGGGAGATTCCCCTGTGCAAATCCGGTCTCCTAGATAGATCACAACTCTTTCAAGTTCGGAACTGGAAGTAGTAATATCTGACAATGACCAGTCATTGCTTATATCGATTCCGCCGCTGCTCGCTGCCATTCCGCCTTTAAATCCGATTCTTTCACCCGGGGTAAGTGCCCTGTTTCCGAAATCGACTTCATAATATTTATATTCCCCTTCGATTATCCAGCCTGATACAACGGGGTCACCCATATATTCATCTGACGATTCATAATGCCTTTCAATAGTTGCCGTTACTTCTTCTGTAATATAAATCCGAATTTTCATATTACCCTGATATCCCTGATTCGATGTATTTTCACAATATATATAATAGTAGACATGAATGCCATCATCCTGTTCAAGATATCCGGTTGTGCGGAAATCACCATCTCCAAAGGAGAATCCCGGGGTATCTTTGGGAGGAGGTCCTCCCCGGGATTTACTGCTCATAACTACGGAATGTGCTTTTAATACTGATAATTCAGGAGCACCATGACTTGCACCAAATGTGGAATCTATATTCCTGCCATTATATGTCCAGAAACAGCTTCCTGCGGCATCATTATCTTCAAGTACATTAAAAAGCGCGTTCCACCACTCACTCCGGTTTACTTTTGATGAATGAACATTAAACTCATCCATGACAAAGGGTTTTCCCACTTCATTGTGCGCATCTGATATCCAGGCTCTCACAAGATTTTCTGTTTCTCCAAGGGTTAAATCCGCCCATTCTTCGGTGGGATAAGGGTGAGCTGTTGTATAATCAATATAGGGAGATTGGTGGCTGTAAATAAAAGGATTTCCTTCGTTGCCGCCAAATCCGTACCGGGATTCATGTCCCTCGATACCTAAAGATACCATGTGGTTCGAATCCAGGGATTTGATATAACCGGCCATTTCATCGATCCATGCACGAAATGTTTCACCTGTAGCGTCTTCGTTTGGAGTTGCGTTTTGATAACGGGGTTCATTCATGAGCTGCCAGGCAAAAAGCACAGGATCTTCTTTGTATGGCATTCCGGAAATTGAATTAATACGATTTATAAAATGAGCTGCATAATTCTTAAAATGCTGCTTACACCCGGCATTTTTAAAATATACTGACCGTGATGCATGGTCACCGGAAGGTAATCCCTGCCATTTCAGGCTTTGATCAATCCCGCCATAAGCTTCCCAGTAACCGGTAAAAACGATTACAATCCTTATTCCATTTTTCCGGGCAGCCTCCATAATATAATCGAAGAGCATGAACTGATTTTCATCATAAACACCAGGTTGTTTTTCGAATCCATGCCAGTCTTCATTACTCCAACCCCATGTGCGGACAACCTTAATGCCGTCACTTGCCATTTCTGCGAAACGGGTATCCAAAACTGCCGGTTCACAGGTAAAAAGATCATAACAATTTGCCCCGGCGAAATAATAAATTCCGCCATCTACATAGAAATGAGTTCCATTGGAATACACAACCCCGGCTGGTTGTGCATAAAGGGGTGCAGTTACTGCGAATAGGATTAAGATAAAGAGTACATTTATTTTTAATTTATTCATTTTTTACCTCCTGTATTTTTATCACAACAATAGCTAAACCGGTTTAGCTTGAAATTACTACTTCTTTATCTTTTCTACTATCACTTTACCGGTCCACTCAATTTAAAATTATACTTTATTCTTTCAAATTTTCA
>JAFGRV010000199.1 GCA_016934975.1 Spirochaetales bacterium
ATTAATTGCTTTATATATTCAGACATATGCCATCAACCTTGAGTTTTTCTTTTCCCTTTCACTGTATACCTATAATACCGATTTTAAGTCCATTTTCTTTATCTTGTTTATATGTTTTTTGAAAGACCAGGTAATCCTGGTAATGAGGATTGACTTTCCTGAAAAACCTTACCAGTGATACGGAATAAAAAATATTATAGACAAGAGAAATAAACCCAAGAATATAGGTATACAGTGAAAGGGAAAAGAAAAACTCAAGGTTGATGGCATATGTCTGAATATATAAAGCAATTAATACAACCACACATCCGGATACAATAATATTGAGCACTATAGGTAAAAACTCCTCGGCAGCACAGAGAAATGAAAGTTTTTTTCTAAAAAAAACTGCGATGAGTTTAAGACAGCAGATAACCGGGATGAGATACGTTAATATACCGGAAAGAACCAGGATATAGAGTTCCTGGCCATTGACAAAGAGGAGATACGGGAAATTAAAGGGAAGGATTTTAAATAACCCTGTAATATAGTATGGTAATATGTACCATGTGAGCACACCCAGGGAAAAAAGTATTTCAATAATATGATAAAAAATAAAGATACGGCTTTTATGCTGATTTTCCAAAATTCTTTCTCCTCGTGTTTTGACCGACATATTTTAAATCAAACTTTATAGATTATGGGTTATCTATAATATATAAAATGGTCAAAACACGCACGCTTTGACCATATTCCTCATGAATATGAACATGTTATAAACCAATGATAGATTAAAAATTAACCGGTCAAAGCACTAGTACGAGTCTATCAGTTTCTGCCTGGATATCGCTTTATCCAGATAATCTTTTGCCTGTTCATAATTTTCATCTATATGGACGATTATTTTTAATAAATCAATGGCGTTATTGAATTTCTCCTGCTTATATAATTTTATCGCTTCAGTATAGAGTCCCTGAAGTTTATCCTTAAGGACTTTTTCTTTATTCTTTAATTGTTTAATATAATTTTTGTCGCCGGTTTTCCCTAATAACGACTGAATTTGATCGTATGCTTTTACATATTCATTTTTAGTGATAAGAGAATCTATCTCTGCCATCCATTTTTTAAATGAAACCGCGAAATCGCTTCCCTGTTTAAGGCTGGTAATTTTCTTTTTCAGGGCAGATGCCTCTTTCGTATTCTTTGCACGAAGGGCCGCTCTTATTTTTGCCAGGGCATTATTATAATCTTTCTTTGCATAAAAAGCTTGCGACCATCCATAATACAGATTATAGGTAAGTTCCGTGACATCCTTTGTATAATTTCCGTCAAGATTTTTATTTATTTCATTACAGATTTTTAAGGAAGATTCTGTTTTCTTATAATCTTTTTTAGCGAGGCTTTCGTCGGCAATTTTTAAGACTTCTTCTATAATACTCTCCAGAGATGATTCTATATTTCGTTTTTCAGTCAAAGCTTCTTTATTATCCGGGTTTAGTTGTAATGCTTTCCGGCAACTCGTTAAGGCGCTCATATATTTCTTTGCTCTTTCTTCGGGAGAATCTTTTTCCCCGATTTTAGCAAGGTCATCTTGTGTTTGTTTAAGATATGAATCGATTAACTCATTTGTCAGGGTATCGACTTTTTTCTTTAATCCGAGGACTTCTTCATTTTCAGGATCAAGATCATATGCCTTTTTCACTGCATAGGCGAGCTGGAAATTCTGCTGTTCCGTCGGTTTCTTTACGGCAAGGAGTTTTTCCGCAATCCCGATTTTTTCTTCCACTTTAGAAACTACAAAATTCTCCAACTTTACAAGATACTCCTCTGCTCGTTCATTTTCAGGATCGAAACGAAGAGCAACCTCAAAATACTCCTTGATTTCCGGGAGAACCTGAAAATTTTCCTCTTTTTCCAGCTGGGATTTATACATGAGAATACCTTTATCACAAATAACCTTCGATTTTTCTTCATCACTTAAGGAATTGATTAAAAAGCGGCTATCAGGAGGGACAGAGACGCATTGTGTCATAAAAAGAACACCTATAAGTGCGAAAGAAAATCCCAAAAATTTCATAAACTGCTCCTTACATAAATT
The DNA here is from genome assembly GCA_016934975.1 of Spirochaetales bacterium. Taxonomy (GTDB): domain Bacteria; phylum Spirochaetota; class Spirochaetia; order SZUA-6; family JAFGRV01; genus JAFGRV01. The sequence continues at coordinate 2,078 of JAFGRV010000199.1, forward strand.
TTATTTCTTTACGGAAACCTACAGGATTTACAACCGTAAGGAAATTTGACATTTCAAATAATAATTAATTTTCAATTTGGATGAAGTTGTCCCACATCAGTATATCTACTTTTATATAAAAAGTACCCTTATGATAATTTTAGCCCTTTATAAGGGAGTTGTAAAGGGCTTTTTTCACTATTCATGATATTTATACTCAATAAAATTACAAGCCATGTCTTCGATTGAAACTGCTTGATATGTTCAAAATAAATATGTGGCGGGAGTAGAAAAAAACGGGGAGAAACTACGGATGGCTTTGGTAAGGCCATGCTGTTAAGTAGACGTGATTCGGATGGGGCCAGATGACTGTGAACGCGGAGCAAGGAACGTAAGCAATACACTATCAACCTCTAAAACAAAATAAAATATGAATGGAAAAGAGAAAGTATGTTATAAAATGAATATTCTCACAGAAAATAATCCGAGTACATCCACGTCATCTGTAGTTTGAATACCTTTTGTAATCGCCTTATGGACTCCGCGAGAGGTTATTAACAACGGGAACTACTTAATGACTGGAAATGACAAACTATAAACAGGAAAGTATTTATTATCTATTAAAACTATTATAGTATGTTCCATAAGAATATGCACACAAAAGGTTTTCACACGAATAGAAATTCTAATGACCGGATATCCGGAATCGTAATGATAAGTGCTTTTATTTTTATAATAAGTGCTTTTGAAGTCACTCCCGATGTGATCTCCCGGCTCCGTCCCCTGAAAATAGCCGCAATCCAATTTCACGTAACCAAGGAGATCTATTCATCGGAAGCTGCATTTTATGAGACCATATCCGGGTTACTGCAAGAATCAGTGGATAGGATTGCCCCGGATCTCATCATCTTCCCGGAATATACCCTTGTTTTTCTTGCGTTTCTCCCTTTTGCAGATGAGATTGGTTCCTCCGGTTCTGAAAAGGAAGCCCTGATGAAAATAATGAAGAATACCCCGGATATTGCTTCTCCCCGGGATATTTTAGTTCACAACGCTGCATTTGCAAAAAAAACGGCTGATAAACTCTTCGGGATTCTTGCTAAAAAGTATGGTCTTTACATTCTATCCGGGACCTATTTTTCCTGCCCCGGACCTCTTTTTCAAAAACCACCTCTTTACAATACCGCACTTGTGTATAATCCGGAGGGAATTTGTTTTTATACCCAGGACAAGGTATTTCTCACGGATTATGAGAAAAATACCATGGGTCTTTCTCCGGGGAAAATAGATTCAGCCATAGGATTTAAGGTTGATGGATGGGACATCGGGTTGACTATTTGCAGAGATACCTATGAATACATCTGGGAAACCCAATTTTCCGGGAAAGATCTCTGGATCGATATCAAGGCGAACGGGGCTTCTTTTACTGAAGAGGAACGAGTCTCTTTCGAAAGAGCTCTCCCTGCACGGCTGTCAGATTCGGATGTACCTTTCGGGATTACCCTCTGTCTTACAGGGCAATTTTTCAGCCTCATCTGGGAAGGGGAATCATCGTACATTAAAAAAGATTCAGCCGCAAGTGCATATATTCAAACAAGTAAAAGTGCCACAGAAGGGGAAATTCTTTACATCAGCCTTGAACCTTAAATTCCTGAGAGATTTTACTATGTAAGATCTCCGGATTATTTTAAAGCTTCCTTTATTTTTTCCAGTAACAAGGGTTCCGGGGCTGCCCCAACCTGTGAAAAGGTCTCATTTATAACGCTCCGGGGTACTCCCTGAACGCTGTATTTCACCGCCATTTCGGGGAACTCGGTTATTTCCACCATATCGGCTTTAATATTCTCCGAAAATGCTGCAAGTTTATGTGCAAGAATCACCGCCATGGGGCAATAAGGACAGGTGGGAGTGACAAAAACCTGGATATGAACTTTTTTAGCAAGGGTATTCAGATATTTTTTCGTCTCGTCGGATAATCCGATGTTTTTAGTCGAAATAAGCTTAATCGACTCGAGGAGAGACGCGAACTCGTACCCCGCGGGCACCCCGAAAAACCTGACGCCGGTATCTTTTTTATCTTCCCCGGCAACGACAATAGCGGGTATTTTATCAACATTGAATTCATCTGCTTTTTCCTTGTCTTTAAGCAGATCATATATCGTGACGGTTATTTTATCCGAGAGTGTGGCGAGCTCTTCGGTTATTTTTCTTGTATCTTCACAGAACCGGCACTCCATTTCCTGGGTAAAAACGATGAGATTCACACGATTCTTTAATGATTCAAATTGCTTTTTAACTTCTTTTTTGGTGTTATTGTCCAACATAATCGTTATCCTCCTCCTAAAATAGGCTAAATAAGGTTGATGTTTGATCCTGTCAGAAAACCACTGCTTTCTTACTATCAGACATCTCCATTATTATAGAATATTTTGATAATCCTTCAATATGTTTTTTTATTTTTCAGTATAAATAAGCCCTTTTTCATATTTTTTTTTACTCTATCAGGATATTAAAAATTTGAAAATAAATTAAAGTTATAGTATCTTTTATATAGAGGGGCTTTGTCCGAAGAACGGGGGGACAATTGAAAACAAAACCTAATTTTTTCTTATTATTTTTTCTTTTCCTATCGATGTTATTTATTAATTCTGGATGCAATCTTCTTATTTCCATTATAGATGATTTACAGGGAGAAAAAAGCTATGTATCCATTTCGCCTGAAAATGCAACACTTATGCCGGGAAATTCGATGCAATTGACCGGAAGATATTATGATAGGGAGAATGATACCGAAATTAATATCACGAATTCAGGAGAATGGAGATCGAGTAATACAAGGGTTCTTTCCATTTCATATTCGGGTTATATAGAGGCACTTGATGTTGGTACGGCAGAAATTACCCTTGCTTATAATGATTTGACGGCGAAAGCATCCTTGAGTGTTTCATATATTCAACCTATTGGAGTCGAGATCTACTTTGAGAAATATAATTATGCAGATGCGACACAACAGGAAAACCAGGATAGATTATCCAACAAAGTATGGATTACCAGCGGTAATTCCGAGGGTCTATATAATGCGTATAGTGAGAGTTCTTATAAATACGGTTCAAGCCCCATAGACACGGAATGGGCTATAGGTCCGACAATGATACAATCACCGGAAAATTACTCTCCCTGGGATACGGCTCTGGATTATGAGAATAGCTATTATGTAAATAAAACACTCTCACTTCATTGTATTTCCGAGGATCTGTGGTTCGATATTATCCTGGAGAACTGGACTCCTTATGAATATGGGGGTGGTTTTGCATATAGAAGGACACGGGTTCTCCCCCCCGGATCAATCACTTTTCCGGGAATCTATTTTGAAAAAAACAATGATGCGGATTTTAATTTACCGGAAAATCAGGATTGGATAATTGATTCTGTCAGGATTACCCGGGGAAATTATGAGGGTATTTTTAACATCTATAGTGAAACGGGATATAATTACAATTCCAGCCCCGTAGATACCGAATGGTCTCTCGGACCCACAGATACGTATACTTTTAATAAATACCGTGACTGGGAATATACAATAGATTATTGTCCTTCCTGCCATTTATTTGAACCTCTATCCATGCATATAGTTTCAGAGAATTTGTGGTATAATATTGTTTTCGTAAAATGGGCCGAGGACGGAATGGGAGGGGGTTTTGCCTATTACCGGGAACAGGTAAGTCCACCCTCGGGATACCCGCCTCTCGGAACATTTTTTACAAAATACGATAATACGGATACCACATCCCCGACAAATCAGGACCGGATCACTCCTCGTGTTTGGATTACCAGGGGAGAATCCGATAGTGGTATTTTTAATGCATATAATGGTTATGAAACCAATTATTCCCCCCCCTCCAGCCCGTTAGATACGGAATGGGCGATGGGTCCTACGAGTGGGCATTTGTATAGTGACTACAAGAGTTGGGAAGAAGCCGTGTACCCCGATCCCAGGTATTATTTGGGAGAGACCATCTCCCTCCATTTAATTCAGGATAATTTATGGTTTGATGTCGTCTTTCTCAGCTGGTCGGAGGTCGGCAAAGGGGGATTTTCATATTATAGAGAGCAGGTCGATCCGCCTACCGGGGGTGAATTAATTTATAAATAGAACACAAGTTAATTCTCCACCTCTTCTCTGAAAATATCATGAGAATTATATTCTCCTTATGAAGGAGAATTTTATAAAACGAATAATCTTTATTTCACTTTCCATACTATGTATAATATTAATTTATCAGAGAGTAAAATTAGCGGCCTGAAAATTAATCCGGAACCAGCTACTTTTATAAAAGCAGATTTTACAAAACCCGGGGCGATTTTCCTTATACACGATATGTCTACCTGAATCCATACATTACGATTTCCATATAATCTTCATAAAAATAGTTCTTATAAATATGGAAATCTTTATCACAAATAGTCCAAAAACCGGTTCCCCGAGTTCCTTTTTCCGGGTAACTGATTGTGCCTTTATTCAAAAGTGTGCCTTTTTCTGAAAACAAATAAAAATATTCCGATTTATCTCCCTGTTTTTTAAAAATGCTCTTGTTATGAGCATCTACAAAGAGAAGATATCCATCCCGGTCCGCGGCAAAAGCCCCTACAGGATACCCGGATTCAGGAATATTTACCATCCGGGAGAGAGTAAACGTAAACCGCCCGTTATTTTCCGTCATGACCATGGGAATACCTTTATTCTTATCCATGAAACCGAAGCGTCCGATCGGTTGATTGGAATAGTAGTCAAATACAATAGACCTTTCATCATCCCCGGGGAGAACAAGAAAGATACCCACATTATTTGCCCATATAAACCGGGGGATGGCGCCATATCCAAGCATCCTGTCCCATATAAGATTCCCCTTTTCATCAATAAGGGACAGAGAATAATCCCCATATGTTACATACATTCCTTTCGATGTTCGTGAAAAATAATTCATTCTGGGAGAAATCCCTTTAGGGCAAGGTTTACTCTTTATCAGCCCGCCTTTTTTATCGATGACGATAATCCTGGCCTTGTAAAAATCAGGGATATGGATATTACCCTCTTCATCAACATCAAAAAAGAGGGGTTTCCAGTGTTCGCCGCTGCCTTTGTCGATACCTACCTGGTGTTCAGCCTTTCCGAATTCTATTGTGACTGTTTCCAGTTTTTCAAGGTGCGCAGACATGCAGAATAGCGGCATAAATAGCAGGATTAATGAGAAAAGAAGGATGAGTCTGGTCATTGATAGCCCTTTAACATACAAAATGTTTGTATTATTAATAATAATATTATACATATCGTAAAGTAAACCTTAAAAACCAGAAATTAAGAAATAATATGATTTCATACGAATTTCTTTGCTTTTGTATATTTTTTTCAGTACTTTAGGAGTAAGAGAAATATTAGAGAAGACAGATTTAGACATAAAAGAACATACTCTGTATTTCGTATAAATTGTCCATATCGAAACCGGGATTTAAAGGGAAATAGAACAAAAAACCTGTTTATTCACACATAGTTCCATTATTGAAAGTTAATACATAAAGAAAAAAAATTACTCAAAACTTGGGAGAATAGTTATTATTGCTTAACAGTTATGTAAGAAAAATAATACCTCATACTGTCTATTTTTTGTCCCGACCACATAATCCGGAAAAAAAACAGAATAAAAATTTATATATATTTATCACTCACAAAAGGGGAAACCGATGAATAAATCCGTCCTTGTTTTTTTATTATTAATCTCATGTCTGTCTTTTGTATACAGCCAATCGGGGTCAGATTTGCCTTCCGAATGGAAGATTGCTGATATTGGCGATGATATGATCCCGATGACTGCAAACTACTCCGACGGAACCTATATTATAGAGGGAAACGACCCGGCAAAAGCAGATACCGGTTTCCATTTTGTGTACCAAACCATGAGTTCCCTGGGTAATGGCGATATTACTGTCAGGATAAATGGCAAATCCGCTGATTCCAAGGCGGGTGTGATGATACGGGAAAGCCTTGACCCGGGAGCGCCCTTTGTTTCGACTCACCTTAGCCGGTCCGGGGATTTAAAGTTCTCGAGCAGGATAAGTCAGGACGGGACAATTGCCTCCAGTACCGGCATATCCGGGAGCACTCCATACTGGGTAAAATTAGTAAAGGACGGTGACGTATTTACCGGTTCTGTTTCCCCGAACGGGACTACCTGGACAGAAGTGGAAAGCGCGATTATTGATATGGAAGGAGACATCCATATCGGGCTCTATGTTGATACAACCACGCAGGAATTTAGCGCGGAGTTTGATAGTGTAGCTATAGGTTATGAGATGCAGGCGAATGGGTATGAGTCATATGATAGCTATAATCCTGCAATTGCAGGAATAGCAAATGGGTATGTTATTGCATGGAATTCTACACTTCAGGATGGAAGTGGAACCGGTGTATATGGCCAGCGATTTGATATCAATGGAAATAAGCTTGGGAATGAGTTTCAAATAAATACGTATACAGATGAGGATCAATATAAGCCATGGATAGCAGAAATTCCGGAGGGCTTCGTCGTTGTATGGTGTTCTATGAACCAGGATGGAAGTGGATCCGGTATATATGGCCAACGTTTTGATACTAATGGAAATAAGCTTGGGAATGAGTTTTTAATAAATACATATACAAATAGTAGCCAAACAAATCCAAACGTAGTCGCATTAGGGGATAATTTTATTGTTGTATGGGAATCTAATTCCCAGGATGGAAGTGGACCCGGTATATATGGCCAACGTTTTGATACTAATGGAAA
>JAFGRV010000013.1 GCA_016934975.1 Spirochaetales bacterium
ATGTGCGCAGAGTACCTCGATAAACTTCCGGAATTGCATAAAAAGGTTTTGAACCGGCGCCTTGTGGGGATATATTTTATCGAGAATTTTATGGGAAGCGGTATGGCTGATTTCGTTCTGGATGAAAATGATACCATTTATTGTAATCTCTTTATTAACCCAGGGACATTAAAGACGGATATAACCGAATGGATGACTTTCAGGGAAAATACCTGTTTTTCTCCCGGGGATCCTGACCTTTCGATTGTCCAGGACTGCGGGAAAGAATATACGGGGCTTATGTACATTTTGCTTCATGAGACATCACATATTGTCGATTATGTCTGTTCCGTTACACCTTATATCGATGCCGCTATAAAAGAGATAAAGCATAAACCCGATGTCTCCACGGGATTCACCCAAGGTGTCTGGGAGAAATATGATACTCCGGAAAAAGCATATGATTTTAACGGAAGATCGGAGATTTCATTTTACGGATTTAAGGGAGGACCGAAAATCAGTAAAAATGAGGCGGAAGCCTTCTATACCCGCTGCGGAAACACTCCTTTTGTTTCATTATACGGCGCTTCGAACTGGGCAGAGGATTGGGCGGAGTCTGTTACCTGGTATTATTTTACCGGGATTTTACATCAACCCTATGAAATACAAATTTATAAGGCACAGGAACTTATCATGGTGATGACACCCATGGATCGGGAAAAGGTAAAGATGAGAATACCGGTGATAGAGGAAATTCTCGCCGGAGAAATGGATACCACCTTTTAGTTTTCAATCCGGATTTTTGGGAAACGGTGGATGAGAATGAGAGTACGGCCTCCGCAATATACAATTGACAAATATCTTCTATAATATTAGTCTTATAGTGATAATAATGAATTCGGAAAAACGGAAGACGATCGGTGTTTTCATAGATTGGATTGAAAGTGCCTATCATATCGAATATATTTCCGCGTTAGAAGAAGCGGCCCATAAGCATCAGGTAAATTTACTCACAATGGTCGGGGGTGCCCTCAATTCTCCACAAATTCATGAAGCCCTCTGTAATGTCATATACCGTTTTATTAATAAAAATAATGTTGATGGAATTATCGTCACTTCCGGTGTACTTGGGCATTATTGCTCGGAAGAGGATTTGATTCGGTTTTGTAAGACCTATTATCCGATCCCCATGGTAAGTTCAGCCCAGTCCCTTTCCAACATTGTTTCCGTAACTGCCGACAATAGCGTCGGTTTGCGAAATCTGATTGTTCACTTAATAACTGTTCATAAGTATAAAAAAATAGGATTTATCCGGGGTATAGCGGGGAATCAGGACGCAGAGCAACGATTTAAGATCTATAAGAAAACCCTGGAGGAGGCCGGGCTTCCTGTGGATGAAAATATCATCGCCCCGGGGGATTACACACCCCCGGCAGGTCAGGCAGCAATAGACCTTATTATTGATAAGCGACATCAGAGGCCGGATGTCATTGTCGCTGCGAATGATGATATGGCAATCGGGGCCATTGAAGCCCTCCGGAAACGCGGAATACGGGTTCCCGAAGATATTGGGGTTGTCGGGTTTGATGATCAACCCTATAGTGCCATTCTCAGTCCTCCCCTGACAACTGTTCGTCAATCAATTTCCGAACAGGCAGTAAAAGCCCTGGAAACGATAATAAACATCATCGACGGAAAACAGGTCCCCCGGGAAATAGTTATCCCCACAAAGGCAATTATCCGTCAATCCTGCGGATGCGGGGAGACGCCGCTCTTTTCTATTAATGCATTATTGCCTTCCGAAGATCATGCATCAGACCTCAGCAATAAAAATCTTTTCGAACACAGAGGGTCTCTCCTTTCGCTCATTTCCAATGATGTCAGGGAGCTTCCCGGGAGGAATGACGCATTACGTATATCCGATATAGAAGAGCTTCTGGATGTTTTTTTGCATGATATAGAGAATAACCGGGAGGAATTGTTTTTAAAAGAACTGGATAAGAAAATTTATAAATCCGCTTATCTCCCTATTACTGAAAAATATTGGATAGAGATCATATCTTCATTTTTCAGGTCGGTTTTGTTAATTGTTTCCAAAAAATCAAAATTACTCTTTATTGAAAATATTTTTCTGAAAGCCCAGCTGGTTATTAAGAAAAGACTCGGACAGATTGAAAAACAGAATGAATTGAAAATAGATGATTATATAAAAACATATAGCGGATTGACAGAGAGTATTGTGGGTACGGTGAATATTGAAAGTCTTATGAATTTAATGTCCAAGGCAGCTCCTAAAATGAACATCCAAAAGTGTTATTTCGCGATTTTTCCGGAGGGTGATTTTTCCAGATCCAGGTTGATTCTCGCATATGATCAGGTTATAGACACGTTCCCGCAATTGATTGGAATTGATTTACCACCTAATCAATTTATACCGGATCAACCGGAACTTCATAAGCGGCCGTATCATCTGCGGGTTCATCCTTTTTTTCGCGGCCGGGTTTTATTAGGTTTTACTGTTTTTGAATTTTCACAATCAAAAGATATGTTGCAGCATTTATTAAGAAAGATGTTTCTCTATGGTATTTTAAAGGGGGTGTTCATCTACGAAAGCATGAAAACCGAGGCAAAGCGTCTGGAGGCGTTGGTAAAACGGAGAACGATAGATCTGGAGAGAACACATACGAAGCTCAAACAGGAGATTCTGGAGCGGGAAAAAACAGCCAATACCCTTAAAGAGGCGGAAAAACGACTTATGGAGGCATATGAAGCACTGAAAATCGAGAAACAGGCTGCGGAAGATGCCAATAAAATTAAAAGTGAGTTTCTGGCGAATATGAGTCATGAGATTCGAACCCCGATGAACTCGATTCTCGGGTTTACGGATCTCCTCTTAAGCGATGAAAAATACAATGAAAAGAAGAATAAATTAACAATTATTCAACGTTCGGGGCATCATTTATTGAATCTCATTAATGATATTCTCGATTTTTCTAAAATCGAAGCAAATAAAATCGAGTTTTCCGATACTCCTTTTTCATTAGAGAAACTGCTTTCAAACATCCGTAACATGTTTATGCTCCGGGCGTATGAAAAGAATCTGGCCTTTACCATTCATATCGATGAATCTGTCCCGGTTAC
>JAFGRV010000200.1 GCA_016934975.1 Spirochaetales bacterium
CATATTCTGGCGGATGTGAGCATTGTGTGTGCTGTTTATTTTCTGATGTAAACACTATTAATTTGGTAAAATTGGGTTTCTGAGTATTGATTCATAACACACAATAAGCTTTTCTGCCATTTTATATGATGAAAATTCTGCCGCTCTCCGGATGGCTTCATCCGCTTTTATTGCATGAAGGTGAGAATCCAGAAGCATGGGACTTGCTTTATCGGCGAATTCCTGTTCATTCTCATTCACGAGATACCCCCCGATATCACCTTTTAGAACATCAACAACACCCATGGCATTTATCGCAACAGCAGGGGTGCCGCACGCAAGGGCTTCCAATAAAGAGAGACCTTGAGTTTCGGTTTTTGAAGGAAAAACATAGATATCCGACTGCGATAGAATGGAAAGAACCTCAGTTCTTTTTCTATAACCAAGAAAGAATATATTTTTATCTAATTTGAGAGAATGAGCAAAATGCATAAGGGATTTTTTCTCCGGACCATCACCAACAATAAGAAGAACCGATAAGGGGTCTTTTTCATGAATTAATTTAAAGGCCCTTAAAAGAAAATAGATATTTTTTTCTTTTCCTAATCGTCCTGCAAAACTTAAAATATGGGCCGATTCGGGTAAATTCAATTCTTCCTTTATTTTCCCCTCATGAGAATGGGTCAAAGCATCATAATCGATACCGGTCGGAATGATTTCAATTTTAGTCGTAATCCCGTAATTTTCTAAAACGGTTTTTATAAGTGTGGAAGGCGAAATGATCAAATTACATTTATTACAAAAGACCTTGCTCCACCATTTGAGGACACCCTTGCCCATGGTCCGGGGGAGAAAAGTATAATGGGCATATTCTGCCCATAGGGTATGATATGTATGGACATGAGGAATTTTATACTTCCAGCTTAAGAATTCCGCGAGTATTCCCAAAGGAAAATAATCATGCGAATGAATAATATCCAGTTTATATCTTAAAAAGTGATATAATTTTGATGAAAGAGGAAAGACCATCCGGTGTTCTCTTTGAAGGGGATAGGGTATTGATATAAATCTTTTAAGATATGCCGAAGAAACGGGAATATTAGTTAAAGGACCCATCCTCGGACAAAAAATAAATATCTTATGTCCTTTCTTTTCCAATTCTTTACGAAAAATCTCCAGTGATGTCACTACCCCGTTTATTTGCGGGAGATAGGTATCAGAAAAAAGTCCTATATTCATTAATTATTTTTTACTCCTGCTCTTCCATTCATCTATTACTATAGTATATAGCGTTTCTGTCTGTTCAGCAATGGAAGTCCAGGAAAAAAAATCTTCCACACGTTTTCTTCCGTTCCGGCCGTAGGTTTGTGCCATTCCGGGATTATCAATGAGTTTATTTACCGCTTCCGCGATCACTTTCGGGTTACCCGGTTCCACCAGGATCCCTGTTTCACCATCAACAACTGTTTCTAAAATCCCTCCTACTTTGCTGGCAACAACCGGGGTCTCACAAGCCATTGATTCAAGATTAATGATGCCGAAAGGTTCATAGACAGAGGGGCATACAAATACCCGGGCATTGCTATACAACTCAACATATTGCTCCACCTGAAGCAAGGAATTAATCCAGATAATACGCGGCTCCGCCTCAACCATCCGGGCAATTTCATCTTCAATTTCCTGGGTATCCGGAGCACTTGTGCAGCAGACACATTGGACACCTTCCTTAACCCACTTCATCGCTTCAATCAAATGGGTCATTCCTTTTTGCCGTGAGGTTCTCCCGACAAAAAGGATATAATCCTTGCCGATATTAAATGCCTTACGAGTATTATTGATATCAGTATGCTTATAAAGATCAAGATCAATACCATTATGAATAACAACGATATTTTCAGGTTTTACATTAAAATAGGCGAGAATATCTTCCTTTGAATGTTTTGATACGGCTATAATCCGGTTTGCATTTTCTAAAGCCAGCTTTTCCGCCCAGCCGGAAAGCCGGAATGAATTGCCTAATTGTTCTTCTTTCCATGGGCGTAATGGTTCAAGACTATGAACAGTAGAAATGAGAGGCACATCATAGAGCATTTTTGCAAGATATCCGGAAAAGGCCGCATACCATGTATGTGTATGAACAATATCACTGGTTATTGAGTCTCTGATAATGGACAATCCTTGAGAAAAGGTTCCGAGTGTCGGGTTAAACCGGGGTTCATCCCCCTCCCACATCCTGGACCAGGCCTTATAACCTTTTACCGTAAGATTGTGTTCGGAACTTTCCTGGTCACCAAAACAACGAACTTCGATCTCCATCTTTTTCGATAATTCCTGAGTAAGAAATTTAACATGAACCCCTGCTCCGCCATACACATGGGGCGGATATTCCTTCGAGATAAAAGTCACTTTCATTACACGCTCCCTCTTCTTCTACACATCGGTTTTAATCGTAGTCCCGGAGGGGATATTTGCTGCCCCAATCTCATTTCCTGTTGCCCGGGGATAAATAATACAATTTCTTCCAATCACAAGGTTATCCGGGATACAGGCATCCATACCAATAACGGTCATACCCTGGGTTAATGACTGAGGTTGTTCGTCATTTACCTTCAAATCATCTCCCTGACCGATATGAGCATTTTTCCCGATGATTGTTCGTTTATCACATATCACTTTATCGCATATCGCTCCTGTCTCAACAACCGTACCCTCCCATAAAATGCTGTTTTTAACAACCGCTCCTTTTTTTACGATAACATCCGGGGAAAGGATAGATTGTTCGACATGCCCTTCTATTTTACAGCCGCCGCTGATCATGGAATTGACGACTGTCGACCCGGGACAAAGAAGAACAGGAGCCGGCGGTGCGACTCTGCGAGCCATATCATTTGTTCTGATATTCCAGTCCCTGATATTTATACGGGGTGAACATCCCAACATATCCTGATGGGCGTTATAATATTCATCCAGGGTTCTTGAGTATTCCCATGAGCCATGATGAACCCATCCGAAGGCTTTCCGCCGTTCAATCATACCGGGGAGAATATCATCATATATATGGAAGGATTTCGGCGTATCGGATTTGGCTGCATGGGCCTTAAGTTCTTCTACCAGGACCTCACGTTTAAATACGTATACTGTCATCGACGCGAAATTTGTCCGTGGATATTCGGGTTTTTCCATATAACTCATAATCTTTCCCTGGGCATTCAGTTCGGCAATACCAAAACGGGAGGGATTCTTCGTCACCGGAGTAAATGCCATGGTAACATCCGCATCATGTTCAATATGAAAACGGAGAAGGGATTCATAATCCATACTATAAGCATGATCCCCTGAAACAATAAGGACATCTTCCGGTTTATAGATATCAAGAAAATCGAGATTCTGGTATAATGCATCCGCGGTTCCCCTGTACCAATCGGATTTGCCATGGCCTATATAAGGCGGAAGGATATGAATTCCCCTGCATGCCCCTACAAAATCCCAGGCTAATCCGCTTCCGATATGATCGACTAAAGATGACGGACGGTACTGTGTGAGAATACCGACTTTCTGTATATCCCGGGTATTGGATAGATTGGTGAGAACAAAATCTATCATTCTGTATGCTCCCCCAAAGACAACCGCAGATTTGGGTCTTCGAAAGGTTAATACAGACATTTCTTGCACACATCCACCGGCAAATACAATCGCAACTGTCTTTCTCATCATCATTCTCCCATTATTTTATAGAAAACCATAAAAATGAATCCCGGGCACAAAGCCTTTGTATGGGGAACACTTAAAAAAATTTCCATGATCGAATAACTTATTTAAGTAATTCTAATCTGATATAGAGAGAAAAGTCAATAATGAGGGTACATATTTATTCGGTACCGGCTTTCTCTGTTCAGACTCACACTCACGTCACTGATTTATAATCATGAAGACTTTTAACAAACCATATTTTATACTCATACTACTGGTAATGAATTAACAACGTGGACTTTTAACAAATCATATTATATACTAATAGTACTGCTGGTAATATTTTACAGTAATCGCGAAAAGTACGCTGATCGCAATTACCTCATTAATCGAAGAAATAGAGAGTGGAATAATAACATGAAGAAAAAGAGACCTTCAAAATTAAATTCTATCATAATTCCCTGTATAACAATATTTTTCTCCGGCACCTGTATCATGATATTGGAGATTGTGGCGGGGAGGCTGATAGCAAAATACCTCGGGGCTTCCCTTTATGTCTGGACATCTGTCATCAGTGTTGTTCTGGGCGGTATTACTATCGGTAATTTTATAGGGGGCCGGCTCGCAGACAAATATCCTGCGGGAAAAACCCTTGCACTCCTGTTCGGCGCATCTTCAGTCACCTGTGTGTTTATCATAATTCTTAACATTGGAGTGGGTGAATGGACATGGTTATGGCAATTAAGCTGGCCTTTACGAGTATTTATTCATGTACTCCTTGTTTTTATCCTCCCATCCACATTACTCGGAACTATCAGTCCTGTTGTTGCAAAGATGGCCCTGGATACGGGATTACCTAAAGGCGCTACAATCGGAAAGATCTATGCATTTGGCGCGGCCGGAAGTATCTTCGGTACACTTTTAGCCGGGTTCGTGCTCATCTCTCTTTTAGGTACTCATGCTATTATCTGGATAATTGCCGCATTACTTCTCGCTGTTGGTATCCTCTACTGGCTTAAGTCCCGGCTTCTCTACGCCTGGGGAGCGCTCCTGCTCGTTCTGATTTTCTTCGGAACTACGGAAGTCACCTGGGCAGCCTCCGTCGGGGTTTCCTTTGGATTACGTGAAGACAAGGGGAATAATATTCTTTATGAGGATGAGAGTGACTACTGTTATATTGCCGTAGAACAGTTATCAAAAAAACCGGATATACGCCGGCTCAGACAGGATGATCTTGATTCCCATAGTAAAATAGTGATGGGTTCCATCGAGGATTTGCAATTCTCATATACAAAATTATTCGCGGCTCTTACTCTTACCTTAAAAAAGGAACCCCGGCCCCTCACCCTCCTCTCCATCGGCGGCGGCGGATATGTGTTCCCCAGATACGCCCTCCACTTTTATCCCGGTTCATGTATCGATGTAGCGGAAATTGATCCCGGTGTCACAAAGGCTGCGTTCATGGCGTTCGGACTCTCCCGGGATACACCGATTCATACGATACAGATGGATGCCAGGAATTATGTGGACAGACTCCTTGAACAAAAGAAACTCAAGGCAAGTATCCCCACATACGATATTGTATACGGTGATGCTTTCGGGAATTCCTATGTCCCTTTTCAACTTGTCACGAAAGAGTTTAATGATAAAGTGAGTGCCGTGCTTGCCGAAGATGGAGCATATATCATCAATCTGATCGATTCATATAAAAGCGGTGCTTTTCTCGGGGCAGTTATCAACACATTAAAGCGGACCTTTCACCATACATATGTCGTATCCACCTACGAACCTGCGGCAGTGGGGAGAAACTTTATTGTTGTGGGGAGCCACAGGGAAATTGATATGACACAAATCCGGGAGAACAGCCAGGTAAAGGACCTTAATCTCTGGATTTTGAGTCCCCGGGAAATAGAAGAGACAATAAAAAAAGCCGGAAGGATTGTATTAACCGATGACTTCGCACCTGTTGAACAGCTTTTATCTCCCATGCTTTTTCTACGGTCAACCTACATTAATGCAAAACATTTTATTAATACCGGGGACACCTTTAAGGCAAAAAAACAATGGAGAAACGCGATAAAATCATATGAACATGCGATAAAAGCCTGCCCGCCGATGTCAATCGTCGCTTTTAGTAAGATGAGTCAGGTCTATGCGGAGATTCAGGATTGGGAAGAAATTATAAATGTCGGGAAACGGGCGATTGAATATAATGAACAGGCGGAAATAAAAATTGGTGTTTCTTCGATATATTATAATATCGGTATTCTCCGTTTACAACAGGGCAAACAGGATGAAGGAATTGAATATATGCACAAGGCTATAGAAGGTTTTAATGAAAGTTTAACGGCGAACGGCGATAATTCATCACTTCTCTTAAACCTTGGTAATGCTTATGCGTATACGGAAAATTATGAAGACGCAATATATAGTTTCCGGAAAGCTATTGCTTTGGATCCGGCAAATACCGATTCACGCCTTGCTTTAGTCACTGCGTATATAATGTTGAATAAAGATGATGAGGCAAAGCAACAATTATCAGAAGGAATCCGGGTCATGGAAGAAGCGGGCCTAATGGATAAGGCGGCAAAATTACGGGATTTTATGGATAATTTTGAGGAGAAGAAAAAAGAATACGGGAGATAAAGAAAGCAGGCTCCGTGGAGACGATTTCCGGGATTATTTTATTTTTGGTATACCCAGATCTTTACATATTTTATTTACCAATAAATCTACAATTTCAGTATGACGAGGTACTGCCGACCGACATTTTAACGAAGGATTGAACCACCAGGAATGTTTCCCTCCTTCTCTTAATAGAATACAACCGTTTTTTGTAAGATATTTAATTAATTTACTACGTTTCATTTGATTGTAACAGATTCTTCAATATAATCAGATTCAGCTGCTGTTATTGCATCTTGCCTGTTTAATTCCAATGCTTCTTTGAGAGTAATTTTTAATGTATCTAATAGTTCTTCTTTTGTCTTTTCCTGACAATTTATTCCCGGAATCTCTTCAAT
Organism: Spirochaetales bacterium; assembly: GCA_016934975.1. Classification (GTDB taxonomy): domain Bacteria; phylum Spirochaetota; class Spirochaetia; order SZUA-6; family JAFGRV01; genus JAFGRV01. Next base: position 6,693 of record JAFGRV010000200.1, read on the forward strand.
CCACCCAATCCACCATGAATCAGTATGCTTAATAATTGCTGTAAATTCGTTATACATTTTCCCTCCATATTAAGGTAATTATATCATTACGCAGGCTACGCCCGCAACCCAAATAATTTATTTATGACAAGGTTGCCGTTATGAAAATTCTTGATTTCTTGTGAACCTGCGTTTCGCTATTATTCCGCATATTCTTGTAAAAAAAC
>JAFGRV010000201.1 GCA_016934975.1 Spirochaetales bacterium
CATGTGCATGTGTATGTTCCGGATGAGTTGTATAGAGAATTGAAGTTATTGCATCAGGATTTGAATTTTTATAGTATTGCCCAGTTGGTTCGTGAGTTGTTGGATTTTTTTCTGGGTTTGGTTGATGTTTATAAAAATAAGGTTTTCATAGAATTGAAGAAAATATTCGCCCGTTGGAAGGCTGAGGATGAGGAGACTCGGCTAACACCTCGTGAGTCTATACGACAATTGTTGAAATTAATTCGATTTTTACCTGGCAAAAACAGACTGATAACCATTTATGATAATAATTATTCACCATTTTGGATACTTCGAATATAAAAACTAAACCAACATCCAAAACACGACCCAGCCACAATCATTTCCTTAGCTTATGACCTCGCAAAATCCATTCACAGTCTTTACCCTCTTTTTTAGTCTCGAAAATTTTCTCACACCATCTCGGGTAGTTTCCTATTGGTTTCATTCCCCCTTCTCAACATTTCCTCTTTTCACATTCTCTCAATATATACATTCATGCGAATGAATCCATCCTATTTTAAAACAAAACCAAGAAACCGGGTACAGTAAAAATCTAAAAACTACACCTGCACTTCCCACATTCCTGTTCCCGGTTTCATGTCTTCGTTAAAATCTTTACATCCAAATCCCACCAAATAAAGACATCATCAATTCAGTAAGCCCTGGCTCGCCATTTCCGCAATTTGTAAAACAGACAAAACTCATATTTATAGCCGGGTATACGATTATTCTCGCGTAAAAGGTTCCCCCGCTTCCGTCTCCCCCGCTCATTTTATGCTTTCCTCCGGAAATGTAGCTTATCCCGAAGCCATAGCCCATTTCCATTTCACTTCCTTCTATGGCAGTTACCTTATTCCCGGAATGTATTTTCTCGTAAGATTCTGTTCTGAGGAGTTTTCCCTTTCCCTGTAATCCCATTAACTGGTCTTGAGCAAATAAGGCGAAATCTCCGATTGTGCAGTGTATTCCTCCAGCCGGATTCATCCAGGCCGGAAAATTATAGTCATCATCCAGGGGTTGAGGTCCCGGTTCCACATATTCCTCAAAAGAATATTCCTTTGTATATGGATTCAGGATTCTTCCGTAATGGCCACGGGGTTGATGGGGGTCTTTTTCCGATGCCGGCCATCCCCCAATCTTTGCAGAGTTCATACCCAGAACATCAAAAATTCGTTTTTGCATCAAATCCTCAAAAGACATATGACTCACTTTTTCTGCGATCGCACCGAGAATCGCCCAACTTGTATTTGAATAGTTAAAAGTCTTTCCTAATTCAGCGATTGGTTCCAGGTTCAAAGCGGCTTTTGTTAATTCAAGACGTTGAGTCATAGGATCACTAAACTGAGAGGGAATATCATCCCATAAAACCGGAGCCCAAGGTTCACTTTCAGCATCCTGCATCGGAACAATTCCCGCAGTACTTGTAAGGAGATGGTGTATTGTGGCGTCTTCATACTCCTTCCGCATCACAATCTCAGGAAATACTTCTCTTAATCTCGTATCCCAGGTCAACTTACCCTCTTCCACCAGAAGCGCAATAAGTGTAGCGGTTAATCCTTTTGCAGTAGACCCGATATGAAATCTACTTGTATTAACATCAACCTTTTCATCGGTATTATAGACATTCGTCCCTACCGCTGCTTGTGCGACAATTGTATCCCCTTGAATAACCGCAGCTGCCATGGCAGGCTGATTATATTTTTTACGTACTTTCTCGATTTTTTTCCCAAGTATATCCGAATCAATTTTTTTAAGATACGGCGGGAATAATGCGGAACAACCGCTTAAACATAAAATTAAAAACATACCTAACAATTTCATAAAATCCTCCGGTTTATAATATTTATAAATATAAAAAAGCTGCTACTGTTCTTAGAACGACCTTTCAAAGGATGACTGTGACGTGAATAGACAATGTCAATGGTCTTTTACTGAATAATTATTTGTGTATTTGTTATGTGCTGTACCTCATGAGGATAGAGGCTGATGTTAAGATTATATGCAATCCCGTCTTTTGTATCAGACTTGCTGAAATCTTTTATCATCATTTTTAACTGGTTCATTATTTTCTTCACATCCCCTTTGGAAAGGCGGGCAGTTTCCAAAAGTGCCATAACTTCCCGTGTCTCATCCTCATTGACCGTATTAATTGCTACTGCAAGATCATTTTTTAAAACGGAAAGTGCAAGGGCCTTTTTATTGGCCATCGAATCACCTTTGGAATTAACAATAAAATTACGGGCAATAGCCCTGTAGTACTTTTCTATGTTCTTCCCGATATCCCGCTTCTCTACCAACTGAATTAATCCTGTTTTTTCCAGGAGTTTTATATGGTGGGTAATATTGGCAGGATGAACTCCCAACTCCCGGGCAATCCCGGAAACAGTCCTTTTTTTCTCTGCCAGGAGGTTCAGGATTTTAATCCGCGTAGGATGAACATATGCCTTTATCTGTTCATGGTCAGTAAGGCTGATGATTTCTTGTAGTGTAAAGTCATTATCATTAGTCATATTTCTAATATAGAACAATTTCTAATGATAGTCAAGAGAAAAAGAGATTTTTTACTACAATTTTTTTAAAAAAACAAAGAAAATGAAAGCACCACGATTTTTTAGGCAGTTATTAATAGTGAAGATTAATTAAAAGGAGGCTGATATGCAATCATCACGTTTACATGAATTTCATTTTGTACTGAACAGGGGGATGAAAGATAAGATCTTAAATATAGGTTTTTTCAATGGATCTAAGAGTGTATCCGGCATGATTGTAAATATACTGAAAGTAATGACCCCGGTAATGGGGAAGGAACATAAGTGGGGAGAACAACGAATGACCAGGTATGCGGCTGTGTGTAATGATCCTGAGGAAATACGGGACCATGTGCATGTGTATGTTCCGGATGAGTTGTATAGAGAATTGAAGTTATTGCATCAGGATTTGAATTTTTATAGTATTGCACAGTTGGTTCGTGAGCTGTTGGATTTTTTTCTGGGTTTAGTGGATGTTTATAAAAATAAAGTTTTTTTAAAATTGAAGAAAATATTCGCCCGCTGGAAGGCTGAGGATGAAGATACTCGGCTAACACCTCGTAAGTCTATACGACAATTGTTGAAATTAATTCGATTTTTACCTGGTAAAAATAGACTGATAACAATTTATGATAATAATTATTCACCATTTTGGATATTGAGAATATAAACCCAGACAACAAAACACACAAAAAACCAACCACACATCTTTTTTATTGAAACCTACCTGCTTTTTGTTTATAGTGTATAACATATCGCAAACATCATAATTTAGAAAAGAGAACACTACATGGAAATGCAGATAGGCAACCAACCCCACCCGGGCATAACTTTACTACATAAATTACAAGGGCATGAAGAAAGGATACAAGGTATCTCCTGGTCGCCGGATGGAAAAAAGATCGCATCAGCTTCACATGATAAGACAATCAGGATATGGGACTGGGAAACCGGCAAGTGTACGGCAATACTTAAGGGACATAGTGATAAAGTTCTTTGTATTGCATGGTCACCGGATGGTTCAATCATCGCGTCCGGGTCTGCCGATAATACAATTCGAACCTGGGATGGACAGGTCTTTAAACCTTTGCTACTTCTCGAAGGACATACTAAATCTATTTTAAGTTTGGTATGGTTAAATAACCCGATACGAATCGTCTCCGGATCTTTTGATACAACAGCCAGAATCTGGGATATGCAAGGGGCTAAAACAATAAAAGTACTTAAAAAACATACTGACATAGTAAATAGAATTTCCGTGTCACCTGACAACCAATTCATTGCCTCCTGTTCAGACGATACGACAATAATGCTGTATGATGGAAAAAATGGTAACCATATAAAAACTCTTGCAGGACATAAGTCATATATTAATTGTATCACATGGTCTTCCTGTGGGAAATGGCTCGCTTCTGCTTCAACAGACAAGACAATTATTATCCTGAATAGAGAAACCTGGAAACCGCAACATATCCTCGAAGGCCATACTGCTGATGTATTTAGCATAAGTTTTTCTCCCGACAGCAGCCTTCTTGTTTCCCGCTCTTTTGATAATACCGTCCGGCTTTGGAATACAATCACATGGCAGGAAAAAGCACACTTCTCTGAAAAAGTTGAAGGATGGTTTTTACCAACCCCTATATTCCATCCCCATTTCCCAAATCCACCCCTCCTGGCCACATTCGGGGAAATCGACGGCGAAGAAAACATGACCATCCTCATCTGGGAACTGGACGTTGAAAAAATCACTGGGAAAGCATTCCAAAAAGAGAAACGCTTTTACAGGAATGCCAAAATCGCTCTTGTAGGAGACTCGGGAGTAGGTAAAACCGGCCTGGGATTGGTGCTTTCAGGACAAAAATGGGAACCCACTGAATCCACCCATGGCAGGCATGTCTGGTCCCTTGGGAAAAATGAAGAAACGATATCAGGCAAACACACCATCGAAGAACGGGAGCTGCTGCTCTGGGACCTCGCGGGACAACCGGGATACAGACTCATACACCGGCTTCATCTTCACGATGTGGCAGTTGCCCTTGTTTTGTTTGACGCGAGAAGTGAGACCGATCCTTTTGCCGGAGTGGAATACTGGGCAAAGGCAATAGACCAGGCAACAGGAGAAGCGGCATATAATACAGTAAAGATCCTCGTTGCCGCACGCTCCGACCGGGGTGGAATAAGTGTGAGTAAAGAGCGATTGTCCGGGATAATGGACAGACTCGGATTTGTACA
>JAFGRV010000202.1 GCA_016934975.1 Spirochaetales bacterium
AAAATTTTTGATTTCACGCGAACCTGCGTTTCGCTATTATTCCTGATATTCTTGTAAAAAAACAAGAATATCAGGAATAATAGCATACCGGCTTTCCATCAACCTCAACTCTTACAGAATCGTATCAATACCATTGATCATCCTTATCAGAGATTGCCGATAATCCGACTCTTATACTCCTTAAAAAGGTTCCGGTCTTGCAATACCATATCCTTGAACAAAATTGACACCAATCTTTTTGAGGGCATTTAATATATCGTCATTTTCCACATATTCCGCAATGGTTTGGAGACCCATCATGTGGCCGAGATGGTTTATTGTTTCTACCAGTATAAAATTAAGGGGGTCCTGGACAATTTCTTTTACAAAGGATCCGTCTATTTTCAGAAAATCAACGGGAAGTCGTTTTAAATAAGAAAAGGAGGTCCATCCGCTCCCAAAATCGTCAAGAGAAAAATAACATCCGATTCTCTTTAGCTCTTTGATAAAATGAATGACTTGTGAGAAATTAGTAATTGCCGCTGTCTCGGTTATCTCAAAACAAATTGTAATAGGAGGTATGTCGAATAGTTGAAACTGTTCAAAAACAAAATCAAGAAAGGAATCATCGTTTAATGTCAGCCCGGATAAATTAATACTATATTTAGCGAGAGCATTTTGCGGCGGCTCATTATAGTCCGGAACATAGCTGGAAAAAAGTTTTTTTATTACCCACCTGTCTATCTGGGGCATGATATTATATTGTTCTGCCGCGGGAATAAATGAGTCGGGATTAAAGATATTTCCCTCTTCATCTTTCATCCTGACTAAAATCTCGTAATGATCGGATCCCAAACCCGATTTTCCCAAAGGTGCAATACGCTGCCGGTAAAGACAAAAATGATCACATGCCAGGGCATGGGAAATTTGTTTGAACAATGTTGCCTTCCCATTATGGAGGAACATGCTGTCATCTTTCTGGGTATAGACATAAACCCGGTTTCCCCCGCTTTTTTTTGCGGATTGGCAGGCGAGATGGGCTTTATTTATCACATGTAATGTATCGCCGCTGGTTCTGTTTATCCGGGTAATACCAATATTCACCAGAATCCGGAAGGGTGTATTATTGACAACTAATGGTGATTCATTAATCTTTTCCTTTAGTGTTTCGGCAACAGCACTCGCCTGATGTAAGGGACAGGAATCAAGAATAAGTCCGAAGAGATCGTCTCCGATCCGGGAAAGAATATCCGAAGCCCGGATGCCATTTTTGATAATTTTCGTCACATGTCGTATCAGTTCATCCCCGGCGATGTCCCCGAGGGAGTTGATAATGTGGGAATAGCTGTCTACCGAAATAAAACAAAGAATATGCTCCTTTTTTGTTTCCCGGACAAGAAGGAGGTGGTTTGTGAGTATTTTATTAAATGTTTTTCTGTTATAAAGACCGGAAAGAATATCAAAGGTGGTCTGATAATCGATAAATTGAGATATTTTTTGCCGGTCATCCACATCATGAATCACGATAACGACCCCTAAAGTATTATTTCCTTCCTTTATAGGTGAGATGGATTCTTTGATGAGATACTCACTCCCGTCCCTGCTTTTAAGAAGAATTGATCCGGTGAGTTTTAACCCCCTGTCCTGCCCCAATACAATATCGACATTTTCCGAGCCCATTTCATTTTCAAGGTTATATTTTACCCTAAAAACCTCTTTGAGTGGTCTCCCGAGAGCTTCCTCGTAGGTCCAGCCGGTAAGTTTTTCCGCAACAGGATTAAGAAATGTAATGATACTTTTTGTATCTATTGTAATAACTCCCTCTGTTATGGAATTAAGGGCGACCAGGGCTTGCTGCTGTTGTTTTTGCAGGGCAGCCTCAGTCTCACGATGTACTTTTACCTCGGTCTCCAATTCAAGGACCTGATTTCTTGCATGGGTTATGGATTCAACACCGATTAATGCACCGGCGATCTGGCTTGTCAGGGTCTGGTAAATCATACCGTCCAAAGGTCCCGGTTCAAAGAGAATGAATCCAAGTTGAACCTCCCGGTAAAAAAGAGGAACCATGACGTAATTAAAGTGTTCACTGAGGGATAGTATCCCCTGAGGAACAATAGTCCGGGGTGGATAGAATTCAGGAAAACTATTCGGATAAAGTGAGAAAATAAGCCTGACATCCTGGTCCGGAGAATAAATTCCCTGATAAAGGGCGCAATAGCAGTTTTTAATTCCTAAAAGCGGGAGAACCGTACTTAAAATAGTTTTAAGTTGATCCGGCGAGACGAGTGTCAGGAGAGCATGGTTCAAATTATGCAAAATTCTGTTGACTTGTCCGGATAGTACCTTCATATGAACCTGATAATTCATGACAATTGTCTGTTTATACAGAGCCATGTTTCTATAGAGTAATGAAAGACGTTCCCTCAAGGCAGAATCATCGCAATAAATTTCAATCCGTGAAAACAAAAGAGTCATTATATAAAACCAAAGTTCGATATATTGTCCCTGGTCATCATAGCCCAGGAAAAGTCTTTCAACGGTGTAGAAAAATTGATCATCCTCTACTTTTTCCGAAAACTGAACAATACCATCAAATAATTCTCCGCACCATTTTAAAAAATCTATATCCCCGCAATCATCATTCCTGTTTTTTTTAACAACTCTCAATATTTCTTCAATTATCCTCTCCTTATACTCTCCAAGTTCTTCCATTTTGCAGGATTCAGGACTCTTTTTTTCATGTGAACTAAATTGTGGGATTGTATCGTTTATATAACATCCGCAGGAAGGTCTGATAATGAGTTGGGTGGAAAAAACTACTCGTTCGGTAATAACCTCATGGGCAATAAGTTTAAGAATAGTGTCGACTGCTTTATTTCCAATCTCATCGTATGGCTGACTGACTGTTGTGAGGGAGGGAATAAAACATGAGGCTTCTTCTATATCATCAAATCCGGCGACTGCAACATCTCTCGGCACATGTATGCCATATTCATGTAATTTTTGAATCGCACTCATCGCCATATAATCATTTGCCGAAATAAGAGCGTCGAATTGGACATTCCGCTTCTTACACAATACCGTGATTGCATGTCTGCCGGATTCTCTGGAAAAGTTCCCATTCACAACAAGAGCCGGATCATAGGGAATGTGATACGCCTTAAGAATTTTTTTATAGACTAAAAACCGCATTTCTGCATCAGCATTATTTTCCGGTCCTCTTATAAAGGCAATTCGTCGTTTTTTGTGCTTTTTGATAAGATGAGTAACAAGTTTTTTAATACCATTTTCATTATCAACGAGAATGCTCGGAGTGTGATTTACAGGGACACCAATACTGACAAAAGGGACATCAGGTAATGTCTTAAAAAAAGCACTCAACTCGGGTGATGTAATATACATTCCGATAGAACCTGAGATTGCAATCAAACCATCAACATTCTGATTGGAAATAGTGTTATAAAGGATATTTCTCTGAACATCAAAATTTTCAGGTGATTTTAATGCCCCCCCTAAAAAAGAGATAAGATTGACACCCCGCAGTTCGGCAGCTTTAACAATACCTTTCCAGATATTACCCTCATAATTTTCAACGAGATTATTAAAAAGTAGTCCTATAATCGGAGTATGCTTTGCAACATCGTTATGGCTTTGCCACATTCAATCCTCTTTACTGATTCTTACACGAGACATTATGCTCTTTCTATTATAGTATAAATAATTTCTAATTTTCAAATTGATTACATACTTTGCATGTTAAAAATAGAGAGGTTTGGGTTTTGAGATTCCAAACCCTTGAGCATAATTAACGCCGATTGTTTTTAATTTCGTGAGAATTTCTTCAGATTCAACATATTCCGCGATAGTTTCCAACCCCATGACATGTCCAATATGGTTAATCGTTTCTACCAGAACATAATCCAATGGATTTTTATCCATTCCTTTTACAAAGGATCCGTCTATTTTAAGAAAATCCACTGGAAGATGTTTCAGGTAATTAAAAGAAGCCCAACCAGTCCCAAAATCATCGAGAGAAAAACAGCAGCCTATTTTCTTAAGTTCTTTGATAAAATTAATGACCCGTGAAAAATTTGAAATTGCTGCTGTCTCGGTAATCTCAAAACAGATCATAAATGGGGGAATGTCATATTTTTCAAACTGTTCAAAAATAAAATCGAGAAAATCTTCATCATTAAGAGTGGCACCGGAAAGGTTGATGCTGAACCGGCCCCGTGTTTGATATACTGTTTCATTATAATCAATTTTATACGAGGAAAATAACTTCCGGATAGCCCATCTGTCAATTGTCGGCATGATATTATACTTTTCAGCAGCAGAGATGAACATCTCCGGGGCAAGTATCTGGTCATTTTCATCAATCATCCGGATCAGTATCTCGTAATGTTCTCCAAAAGTGATTGTCGTCCCTATCGGCTGAATAACCTGGGAGTAAAGACAAAATCTGTCTTCATCCAGGGCTTTTGTGATATGGGTAATAAAATGCATATCCGTTTGATACTGGACTAATTCCTTGTCCTCGGTCGTATATAAATGCACTCTGTTCCCGCCTTTTTTCTTTGCCATGGAGCATGCCATATGGGCGGAACTAAAAATCTTTGCGATATTCCTGGAATGAGATTGAAGAGGCAAGAGGCCGATACTGATACTGATGGTGAAATCTTTTTCATTCCAGCGGAATTTCGATGTAAAGACTAATTTACAGAGTTCATCGGCGATTTCTTTTGCCCTATTCATGGGACAGCAGGAGAAAAGAACTCCGAATTGATCTGCTCCTAGCCTGGCGAGGGTATCTGTACTCCGGATCCCTTTTTTAAGTAAAGCACTCATATGCCGGAGGAGTTCATCCCCGGCAACAGTTCCGAAAGTCTCATTTATCACCTTAAACTTATCAATATCGATAAAACAGAATACATTATCAGAGTTCCCCTCGATCTGAACAAGTTCCGTAAGGATTTCTTCGAACCGGGCCCGGTTTAATAGGCTTGTTAATGAATCATGAGTGCTTTGATAGACGATCTTCTGAGACATCATCTGTATCTCACTCACATTATGAATAACGATAACAACACCGATTGTTTGCTTTTCAAAATCACGGATTGGAGAAATAGACTCTTTGATCGAGAACACCCGCCCATTCCTGCTTTTCAGGATGATTGAGCCGGACAATTTTAAACTGGAATCCTGGCCAAGAGCAATTTCAGTGGGATCGTTTAAAGGACCGTCATTAAAATTATAGGTGACTTTTAATACTTTTCCCAGGGAGAGTCCATTTGCTTCCGAATTATTCCAGCCTGTCAATTTTTCCGCCACAGGGTTTAGATAGGTAATAATTCCATGATTATCCGTGGTAATAACACCATCACCGATCGATTCAAGGGTCACCATGGCTCTTTCTTTTTCCAGGGTTAATTCATTCTGGACTTTCTCCCGCGCTTTGATTTCGTTCTTTAATTTAAGATTTACACTTTTAAGATCGCTTGTTTTATCATCAACTTCTTCCTGAAGTTTCCCGGCCTGTTTTTCGACTTTATCAAGTAATATCGAACCTTCCAGGGCGCCTGAGATCTGAATAGCAAGGCTTTGATAGATCGTATTGTTTAGAGGGCCGTTCTCTATCACCATAAAACCAAGCTGTGTGTTCTTAAAATAAAAAGGAAGAACCAAAAATCCATTATCACTTTTGGGAAATTCAAAGGTTTCAGGCACTAGTTTAACCGACAGGAAGCGGGAAGCCTCGGGGATAATAGTGAGCACCCTGTCATCTTTATAGGCAAAGATAAGCCGGGAGAAACGTCTTTCATTAAGAACTCCGTCATAGAGGGAAACATAACAGTTTCTCACCCCTAATGTGGAAAGGTACTTTGCGAGAATAATCTGTAATCCGGTAATGGAAAAGGTTGTTGCCAGGGCCTGATTTACCCTTAATAATTCTATATTTTCTTCATTTCCCCGGAGTCTTCGATAAGCATGGGCGCTCCCCGCGATCTCACCAATAAGTACTAAACTCGCTTTCCATAAATAATGAGAATAAGAGCTGTTTTCCCGCACTAAAGAAAAGGTAAATACCTTCTGAAAAAATGAAATAATCACTGGATACCACGACAGTGAATCGATCCCTGCCTCCGAGGACTCTATAATGATTTCTTCCAGGGAATAAAGAAAAATCTTTTCCGATTTTTCTTTGATCTCCTCAAATAAGGAGGAAAACAGACACTTTGACCATTCAAATGTCTTAATGGCATTTTTAAAACCGCTGAAATTCTGTTCCATTTCCTGAACAAGATAGGCCACGAGTTCCCGTTCTTCCTTACTCTCTCCTTTAGTTTCAGGAAAGAGACCTGCAATTTTTTTATCAATAAGAACGTACTTTCGCTCAACCCCTGCACATTTACAGGAACGCCGGATAACGAGTCTGGATGGTAAATCCACTTTTTCAAGTATCTTTTCTCCTTTAATATATGAAACAAGCTGATTTACCGCTTTAAATCCCATTTTATAGAGTGGTTGTTGTACTGTCGTGAGAGGCGGATTATTAAAACGGCTCTCCTCTATATCATCAAATCCGACCACAGATACCTGATGAGGTACTCTTATTCCACGTCTTCTTAATTCTTTAATAGCCGAAATAGCCATATAATCATTTGATGCTATCAAGGCATCAAATGCGACTTTTTTATTGTCCAGGAGGTATTCAACTGCTGTTTTCCCGGAATCAGGATTAAAATCTCCCGGAGCAACAAGATCCATGTCAAGAGGAATTCGAAACGAAGCAAGTACCTCTTTATATACCCGGAAACGCTCCAGGGCCTCGGGATTCTGTTCAGGGCCCTTTATAAAAGCCAATTTTCTTAATCCATGGTCTTTTATGAGGTGTTGAAGACACTCTCTCATTCCAATCGCATTATCAACCAAAATACTGGTACAACCTTTTATGAGTACCCCGATACTGACAATTGGTATGGGTGTGAACTTCTTATAAAATTGAGCAAGCTTCTCGGATCCGATATAATTTCCCAGGGATCCCGATATACAAATAATACCATCTATTTTATGAGGATTTATCAGATTATAAACAGTATTCCCCTGAGCCGAATAAGCATGAGGATCTTCGATTGAACCCCCGACATAGGAGATCAATTGCGCGTTTTCTTCTTTGCATCCGGCAAGAACACCCTCAAACACCGTCATCTCATATTTATCAAAAAAACTACCTAAAAATAAACCGAGTTTAAATTCAGTATTTGAGACTGTAGATTTTTCACGCCTCATAAAACGCTTATCCATACATCAGCTTCCTTTTTATCTCCCCGTCCGCCATTCCACACTATCCACTTTTGCAGAATCTTTCAAGAAACCCTCATCATTCAATAAAAAGCTCTACTACTTATCATATCCAAAATCTCATCAAATGCAAACAATTAGCCTGGATCGCAATAAAATCAGTTTATAAACACATTACCCGAGGCATAATATTCTTACTATTATCATAAAGGATTTTATTTTTATTCTATAGCTATTGTCGACAACATATTCTTTAGAAAAAAGGCTTTAGATATTATTTTTACTAAAGCCCCCGCATTTCTTTTTTGCTTTCTGCTCTACGCCCGGTCAATAATTACACATTCTTATATTGTAAGTATACTAAAAGAGGGCGTGATAATCCATAATTTTTTATTATTTTATCTATACCCGGCTTTTTCGAGTTTGTTTTTTCCTGTCATTATATCAATGTTCATAAATACTTATAAAAAAGGTGATGTGAATTACTTTTTTACCACTATAATTGTAATACTACTTCCTGATTCCTGAATCAGGCATTTAAAAAAATATCTGTATAACTATTAAATCACACATAAAATGGTTCCATGCCTTGATTACTATCATGTTTTCACAGGATTTCAGTACTTGTAAACGAAATCCGGGATGCACAATGAAAAAAATTATTTTTATATGCTCAATAATTAAAAATGTGATTGTAAAAAAAAGATAATGGTGATATGATTTATTGATAGGTGTATGTCGGCACAGCCGACTTCCAATTTTATATTTTAGGTGTATTGTCGGCACAGCCGACTTCCAATTTTATATTTTAGGTGTATTGTCGGCACAGCCGACTTCCAATTTTATATTTTAGGTGTATAGATGAATCTTGATAACTGAGGTGTTTATAATGAAAGAACTTGTAGAAAAAATTTGTAAAGTACTTGTAGATTTTCCTAACGAGGTATCGGTTGCTCAAATAGACGGTAAACAGACTTCAATACTCGAGCTTAAGGTTAATAAAGCTGATATAGGAAAAGTCATTGGGAAGCAGGGAAGAACTGCGCAAGCTATTCGAACAATTATATCTGCAGCTGGGATGAAAGATCAAAGAAGATACAATTTAGAGATTCTCGAATCATCATCATTAGAATAGTCTAAATTTTATTTTTATCGATTTTTAGTAGATATATAAGTAAATGAGCAGGATTCTTTACAACTCGATTGAATAGATATGTAAAAGCAGGATGCTGTTCATATATCATCACCTCTTTATAAATAAATCAGCAGGATGAGAGTTGTTTTTTCCTTTTTTCCTTGTCCTAAAAGAGATTTAGGTTGGCCAATAACCCCAATTAAAATAAAATTGCTCTATAACTACACCATATATAGTGTAATGAAGTTAATGGCCACCTTGTTTAACCTTTGTACTCAAAGGAGGTTGCAAGGACAACCTCAATTATATTATATTATTAATTAAGAGAAGAAAAACATTTATTCGACAGGGAAGGAACTAATGATTAATTCTGCGGATATCGCCGGTACAACAAATCAAAATTTCCTGTTTTTTAAATCCCCGGAAACAACTCCTGACCCTGCATCGGATATGCAGGTAAATACTACCATAAGAAAAGCCAGGGCTATTTTATCGGCACAAAAAAAAATGAATCCAAGGGCCTTGAATCTAATCCAAATGGCAGAAACGGCATTAAAAAATGGGAATCCTGTATCTGCTCAGGATTTTGCAGGAAAAGTATTATCAATGTTATCGATAAAGGACTCAAGGGAAATCTTAAAAAAGACACCTCCCCGCCCCGAATCGTTCCCCGGAAAACAGGTAGAGGAATCCCTAAAAAAAAGTAAACAAAAAGAACATACCTACCAGGATGCCTCAAATGATCCCGGGGTCTCTTTTTCATATCCCGGAAATCTTACCGGTCCGGAATCTTTTCTTGCTGTTCCGGCGCATGAGTATGAACATGTACGAAGCTCTTTACAGGATGCTATTTTGAATGGGGAAAATGTAAGGGTCTATGTAAGTTACAAAGTACGGTACGACCCATCAACCGGTGATCCGTATATGGCGGGTGGTGTTACCCGCACGATCAGGTTTCGGGATATTCCGGTCCCCGAAAAAGGAAAAAAAGTAGACCTTTACGTGTAGCGTAAAGATTACATGTAAGCGTAAAGAGTATGTATAAAATAAAAAAATCCCCACAACCTCCTATTTTGAAAATAAAAAAATATGCCGAAACTATGACATATGTTTAATACAATTATGGAGTTTTTTATTTCTCCGATAAAAATAGAAAATACAATTTTATTCTTTTCACCCCTTGATCTTTTACTTAAGCTGGTATTACCGGT
>JAFGRV010000203.1 GCA_016934975.1 Spirochaetales bacterium
ATTTCACCAATCGGGCATACAGCCGTAAGGAAAATACTTTATTTTCAGCTTTTTCCGAACAATCCGCGGTTACAAAGACTCTACAATACCGGAAGCAAAATAGTGTTAATGAATTTTCAGATTCATAAGGAGAAAAACAATATAGTGTTAGAAATAATAATAAAAATAAAGTAAGATAAAAATACGATGAGAATTACATGTTATATACATTTTATGTGGTATGAAAGGCAAAAGGAGGTTATTACATGGAACTGACAAATTTTTTAACCAGTTCATCTGTTGCAAAAAAAGTAAAACTCCCCGGGAGGATTGTTATTCACAGGGGTGCATATAGTCTCTCCGAGATCGCCTCCATGAAACAGGCAGGGGAATACAGGCCGATATCCAGGGAAGAAGAAGTCTGCGAACTGGAAGTGAATGGGGTAGTGATCGCCCGGGGAAAGATCGTTAAAAAGGCAGGGGATTATTTTTTTAAAGTAATGGAATTGAACAAGGAGGTGACATTATGAAATTAGGAAAACTCGAGGAGGTAAAAGTTCCTTTACAGGTTGTCCTCGGAGAAACCGAGGTGAGTGTAAAACGTCTTGCACAGATTGAACCGGGGACAATTGTGGAGCTTACCAGTTTCGCCGGAGAACCCATCTCTCTTCTTGCTGCGGGAGAAAAGATAGCGGAAGGGGAGGTTGTTGTTATTGATGAAAACTTCGGAATACGGATAACAAGGGTTATCTCCCGGGAGGATGAATAAATGGAACGGAATAACGGAACGAAAGAAAAAGAGAAACGGGAAACAAATCATCCTTCGAACATAATCGGACAATTCTCCGGCAAGGATATACTGGGGTCATCTCATCCGAAGGAAAAAAAAATCGATGTTAAACTCTATGATTTTAAAAGGCCTGATAAGTTTTCCCGGGACCAGATAAGGACTTTATCTATCATCCATGAAACCTATGCAAGGCTTTCAAAGACGAGTCTTTCCGTAATGCTCAGATATATGTGTGATGTTCATGTTGAATCTGTAGATCAGATGACATTCGGGGAGTATTTGCAGCAAATTCCCGGTCTTACGACCATGGCAATTATCAATATGGATCCCCTGATGGGAAGTGCACTCATGCAGATCGATAATACCCTCACGTTTTCCATTATCGAACGCCTTGCCGGGAGGACCGAGGTGACAAGGGCCGACTATAACAGGGATTTAACGGATATAGAATTATCATTGATGGAAGCGATAGTTGTCCGTTTGCTTGGGAATCTCCGTGAATCATGGAGCACCGTCATTGATTTGAAACCCCGCCTTGGCCAGATTGAAACCAATCCCCAATTTGCGCAAATCGTCCCGCCTATGGAAATGGTCAGTGTTGTGGTATTCAAATGTAAAATACATACGGTGGAAGACAGAATTTCTTTTTGTTTTCCATTTCTGACCATTGAACCGATAATTGCAAAATTATCGGCTCAATACTGGTATTCTTCCGTGAGAAAAAATCAATCCCACAAGGAAGTTTTTCCTGTGTCCCGGTTCAAAACGAATTCTTGTGTTTTTTATAAAACGGAAAAAATTTCTCTGAACAGGCTGCATAACCTTTCGAAAGGAAGTCTCATTAAAATACCGGGTTTTAAAAAAGGCGAAGCTGCTTTGAGTTGCGGGAAAGAAGATCTGTTAAAATTGAAAGCAATAAATGGGAAAACCTCTCATCCGACTTTTAAGATTATTGAAAATACGAACACTACAAAGATGGAAACCGAGGGTTTTTTAATCGGGGAAGGCAGAAATACGCATAAAACTCAAGGAGATCGCATTAATGATACGATCCGTGAGATATTTCTCTCATATGAAGAAAAACTCTTACAAAAATATACAATAATAGAAAAAACAATAAAGGAGGTTAGTTTTAAACAGGCCGAACTTTCAGATCAGCTTTATTTCGGCTCGAAAGATAAGGATTTACAGGAGGATGAGCCGGATAAAAACTTAAGACCTTTTCATTTTCTCCATTCTTTTGAAATCGATCATATATTTAATTTTATCAGGCGTGAACATCCCCAGGTCATCGCATTAATTCTTGCATATATCGAGCCCTTTTATTCAAGCGAACTCCTGCAAAAATTTCCTCCGCAACTTCAAATAGACATCGCGGAACGTATTGCGATGATGGACAGAACTCACCCGGATATACTTCATGAAATCGAGATGGTGCTCAAGAGCAGACTTGTCCAAACGGAAAAAATAATTACTGCCGGTGGAATCGATTCTATTGTTGAGATCCTGAATCTTGCCAAACGGGATGTGGAGAAAACCATTCTAAAGGGTCTGGAAGAAAAAAATAAGAAACTCTCAGAGGTGATAAACAGGAAAATGTTCCTGTTCGACCATATCCGGTTTCTTGATCCGGAAGCAATAAAAATGGTTCTTGAAAAGACAACGATAAAAAACATTCTTCTTGCTTTAAAGGGGAGCAGCAGGGATGTACAGGAACATGTCCTCAATTGCCTGAATGACAGAGAGAGAGACGATGCAAGGAAAAATCTCGAACGTCTCGGCCCCGTCCGGAAGGAGGACCTGGAAATTGCTCAAAAGGAAATAATCGGGATCATTCACAAATTGGAAAATGAAGGTTCAATCGTCATATCATATACAGGAGAGCCTGTTGAATAATGATTGGGAGACAGATCCCATATTCCCTTTTTCCATAGATTCTTTTACCTCCGGAAGAAAAGAAGCACGGGATAATTCACGGTATCATATCCTCTATCTGGATGAGGGAAGGATCTTTTATAAGAAACCCGGGGGGTTTATCATTTTTAATCAAAAAGGATTCCTTGTGATACCTCCTTTTTGGGGTCATCTCATTCGTTTGGATTCGGAAAGCCGGGGGTATGAAATAATTGTAAGCCGGGTATTATTCGATGAGTTAACCATAAAAATACGGGACAGGTTGTCTTTCTCCCTTCTTGATAATGTGGTCTCTTTCTTTTACATCAATGAGAAGGAAGATGATATTTTTTACAGGATAATGGAAAACATTTTATCGGAATGGAAGGAAAAAAAATCAGGTTTCAAAGATATTCTCCGGCTTAAAATGATTGAATTATTTATCAACCTCTCCCGTATTAAAACTGTTGTCTCTCCACGTGAAGGAGGGCTCAATCCGGATACGGAAACACCTGTTACAAATAAACCCCCGGGGATCGATATCCATACCAGATCAAATAAAATAGAGGAAATACTTTCATATTTAGACACGAATTATTGCCAATCCTTGACCCTCGACGAACTCGCCCGGGAAAACGGGTTCAGCACCTCATATTTATCCCGGTATTTTAAACACAAGACCGGTCTGTGTCTCTTTGAATATATCAATAAACTCAGAGTCAGGCGGGCTTGTTTTTTATTGAAAAATACGAATAAAAAAATTATCGAGATCGCCTATGAAGTCGGTTATAATAATATTTCTTTTTTTAACCGTTATTTTAAGAAAATTTTAAAGATTTCTCCCGTGGAATACAGAAAAAAGTGAGAAAGTGATCACAAGACAGAACCTTCTTCCGTTAGATATTTTTCTTGACACAATAATTTTGATATGGTAATAACTACTTACTAATAAAATTAATATCTATCTTACTTCCGGATTTATTAATGGTACCGGAAAGCAGAAATAAAAATAAAAACGACAAATGGAAATTTTCCTGTCATTCATAGGAGAGACAGACATTTTTATTTCTATACCAGATTAAATAAAGGAGATTATTCTATGTTAAGCAAAATAGCCGGTTTATTATGTTTTCTTTTATTATTCATTGTAAGTTGCACACCTGTGGATGTTTCTCCCACGGAACCCACGGATACGTATTCCATATCCGGAAAGATCGTATTTACCTCTCTCAATTCCGATTTGGGGCTTGTGGATGTAAAAGTAGAAGTATTGGGAGATAATGATAAATGGGAGGTTATAACGAGTGAGGATGGTGCGTATACCCTTCAAGGTCTACCTGCTGGGACTTATACAGTAGTTCCTTCCAGAAAAAACTGGGCTTTTACCCCCCCGTCATATGCAGTTGTTATTAATAACTCGAGTATTAATAACAGGGATTTCTTAGGTTCTGCTGCCACCGGGTATTTTCTTGATCCCTGGGGATATATCTGGGAGAAGAATAAAAGTTCCGCGAGTACCTGGCTTCTTGCGAAAGAGGATTGTGAATCAAGGGGCGGACGATTACCGACACCGACTGAAATATACAGAAATAGCGGGGCTGTGGGGTCCGATCTTTTTACCCTTGAAAACGGCAGTGTGGATCCGACTTATATTATATCAATTATTGCCTATAATCAGACTAATTCTGTTACCGTACGGGCAACCGATGGTGATACAAGTTACCTGGCAAATTCATCAACCTGTACCTATCGTTGTGTGTGGCCGTATCAAAATGAAGATTCCTTTAGAGGTGCGTATATTTATACTGCACCGGGGGAGGAAGGCTTTCAACTTGAATATAATGGAAAGAAATTCTATATGGATACCTTCGACAGACCCAAATTAACCTATAACGCTGCATTGCGGGAAGCGGCGTTTTATCATGCTTTTATTCCCACGGAATCGTTATATACTGCTGTGATCCAGGCAGGCCTCCCGAACGGAAACGGATTACCCGACGGGTGGCTCTATTCATCGGACCACGAGGGGTGGAGTGGAGCCGGGTTTTTAGTCGGCTGTGTTAAGTGGGAAGGAATTGATACCTTGTTTGATGATACATATAGCACATATTCCAATAACATTTATATCGCGGATAGTAATTCATACCGTTACCGTTTCCGTTTAGCCGGTGTAAGTGAGCCGGTAGTTCCCCATCCTGTCACGATCGAGAATGAATGGGTCGATCCTCAGACAAAACTGAAGACAACACAATTTAACGAGGACCCGGCTGCAATGGTTAATGCCATCGACCTTTCTTTTGAGAGAGGAGGGCACCTCCCCACACACCAGGAACTTACCATGCTTATACAAGCCGGATTACCGAATGGAATGGGTACTGCATCCCTTGATTTATTATGGACCTCGGATTATGCAGATGGATCAAGAGTCATTATTGAATGCTGGACCGGTACACAACCGGAATTTACCGGATATCATTCCACATTTATGACACATAGCGAACATTATGCGTCGACGCTGCATTCATACAGGACAGTTTACTATCCGATTGATCCAGATTTTAATGGCCCCTCTGAGAGTCTCTGCCAGGGCGGCCGCTTCGAGGTGGTAAAAGGACCGGTAAAAATATGGACAGACATGTATGACAGAACACCACAAACCTTCGGGGAAGCAGTCCGGATATGTCATCAACTTGGCGGTCATCTGGCAACCAGGCGGGATATGGTTGAATTAATACGAAATGACCTGCCCAATGGCTATGATCATTGGGTATGGACAGCCGACCAGGACTGGTATAATCAGGTTGATGTCGTGAAATGGACAAATGTGGAAAGTGATTTCCAGGATCAATATGGATCTACCGCAGACGCGTATGTGATTGTAAATAACGGGACAGTGGCTCAACCATTTCGTTGTGTCTGGACAAATGAGTTGAGAATTCCATAACATATATTATCAGTATGGAAATAATAACAATTATAGGCTCCATAGTATCAATGGCTGACACAAGAGGTAATTTCTTGTAAAAAAACAAGAATATCCGGAATAATTGCATAGATCGAAAGAGAAGGAACATAGGATTGATGAGTTTTTCAAATGATTTATAATTTAATTATCAAATTCGGTATTAAAAAACTTATTATCATTATTACTTTTATCACGGTATTCATCTCCGGTAGTGTGACCTTCCTGACTGTATATCTTGTTACCGGCGAAATTTCTATAGTCGGTTTACTGTTATCGACTGTTGTCCCGGGAATCCTTGCCCCGATTCAAATTTATTATTATTTTCAGAATATTGTAAAACAAAAGGAATCGGAGATTGATCTGCAGAACACTCATCAAGCCCTGGAGATCGAATATAAAAAAGTAAGTGAACATCGTGAGAAATTGAAACATCTTAATGCATCCATGGAGGAACTTGTCCGGGAAAGAACCATTAAATTGGAAAATACCTTAAAAGAGAAGGAAACACTTTTATCGGAGATTCATCACCGGGTTAAAAATAATCTGCAAATTGTTATCAGCCTAATACGATTACGGAAGCACGGTTTGCGTGATGAGAATGATAAACAGATTTTTACCGATATCGAGAATAAAATTATGGCTATGGCATTGGTCCACGAGCAACTCTATCATGAGAACCTTTTCTCTAAGATAAATCTAAAAATATATATGAACGACCTTATACATAACGTCCTTATGTCGTTTTCAATTGTCCCGAGCCATATAAATTTTATTCAGGATATTGATCCCATTTCCCTCGAACTCATTTTTTCCATTCCCTTGTGCATTATTATCACCGAAATTATCACAAATAGTCTTAAGTATGCATTTCCCCCGGGTTATAATGGTTCCATCAGCCTTACTATAAAAGAGAGGACAGACAGTATAATTGTATTTATCCGGGATGACGGAATCGGGTGGAAGAGGATAAATAAATCTTCATTAGGGATAAAGATCATTCACACCCTGGTTCAACAATTAGACGGAACAATAGAAATGAGTGGAGAAGGGGGAGTTGCTTACACAATTACCTTTCCAAGAGAGAAGTAAAATGACTTTACAGGCTGTAATGGCTCGCGGTATAATGACATCAATACGATCGGAAGAGGGATACAAAACAGGATATGCCGAAAAAGAATAAAAAGGAAAAAAAAGAAAAGAAAAAAAAGAAGAAATGCTGTGAAAAATATAAAAAAGGGAAACGGTGCAAAAAATGTCCTGATTCGAAGGATTTGCCTGATAATGAGAAATGAAAACACCGAAATAATGGAGTATAGTATGCTTTTATCAGGTATAAGCGGAGGTGATATATGTTTTATAATTGGGAATTAGCAGATCGACTTTCCTGTACACCGGAAGAGATGAAAGAATCCTATAAAATTGTTAAGCAGATAATTAACTTTTCTGAAAAATCACGAAGAATGGGACTCCTCAGTCTGGAAAATGATATCGATGAACTTGAATCGAAATTTTTTCAGAAAGCCCTTCGTCTTGTGGTTGATGGTACGGACCCGGCCTTGATAAGCCATATTCTAGAGATTCAGATATTCTCTCAAGGGTACTGTGGAAAAGAACTTCTGGAAAACTGCATCATTTATGAAGGAGTACTCGCCATTCAACAAGGGGATAATCCCCGGATCGTCGCTGAAATACTTCATTCCTTTTTTCCCGATGTTTTTAAAATTGAACAGGAGAAGAGGGAATCGGAGAAATACCAAAAAACCATGGAGAAATTTGCCCATAACACCTCAGATGATATCTATTCGGAGTTTGAGGAGTTATTTCTACAAATAGATGATCGAGGGATCCAGAGAATTTTACGTGAGATTGATACTTATTGTCTCTGTACTGCGATGGTAAATCTGGCAGATCCGGTAAAATATAAAATACTTAAGAATATGAGTGAACCTGCAGGAATTATGATACTCGAAGATATGGAGTTCATGGGACAACTATCCGAAATAGAGAGTAAAGAAGCACAAGACAGGATAATAAGAATCATACAAAAACTGGAAGATCAGGGAGAGGTCATTGTGATGAGACCTCTTCAATGATATTCTCTTCCGGAAAACAAAATAATGAGATCATTAAAGGAATCTTTTTATGAATCACTTACATACCTGCCTTTATTTGGAAAAAAACGGTTCTGTCCAGGTTTCCCTGGATTGCCCGGGCAATGTATTTTTAATGAAAGATACCGAATATAAGAAATATTCCACAGGTGAGGAATTTAAAGCCATCGGCGGTTTGGTAACTACCCGGAAAAAAGTACTTCATGTTCCCAAAGAAGGTACCTGGCATCTTGTCATTGATAATAATGAGGGACAGGAAAGTATAAATGTTGCTTTAAACATTACCAACGGGAGGCAGATCTCTGAAAACGAGATGAATGAGCAGCCTCCCGAAGAAAAGCCGCCTCAAACCAAGCCCCGGAAAAAGGATCCGGTTCCGGATGATAAGGAACACCGGAAATTTTTACAGAATGAGATAATAAAAAAAATAAATGAAATAAGCCTTGAGGGTCTCGCGTTTTTAATAGATCAGGCAAAAACCTTACTTCATAACCAGGAAATGGACAAAATAAATAATGAGGTCACTGATTATGATGATGAGTATGTTATTCGCGCTCTCCCTAAAAATAAAAAGAAGGCTGATGTAAATCCGAATCGTATTGATATCGAAGAACACTCGGAGAATACATTTTTTCTTGTCATGTGCGGGACACGAAAAATTCTCTCACGCCAGGAGCTAAGAATTATCGTCGATATGTCTCATCAACCTATGAATGATGCTGCATTTTCCAAAAACCTTTTCGAATGGCTTAAAATACGAAGAAACGATATCCTTTTTGATGCAAAGATTCGTTCGTATGACCATCCTGTGTGGCCGGCACTCAGGCGTTTCCTTCGCAGCCGGTATAAAGCGAAAAAGTAAAGGCCTCTCCCGGATTGTTCCGTTCTATGAACGACTATTCACGGAACGGGTTTAAGGTGCAGGAATTCTAAATGTATAAAAAATCAACCACGGAGACGCCAAGGAGTTGGCACAACTCCAGGCGTCTGAACACGGAGCCTTCCGTGGTTTTTTAAATTTTTTTACTTTGAGAATTGCTGTTTGAGGTGAGATCGTATTGATTAATCCGGGTCTTTATTGTTACATTAATTTTGTGTGAGTTATTTTTTTCCGGTCATTAATCGAAAGGAACAAGGTGCGTAAAAAAACAAGACAAATAAAAGTGAAAGATCTTATTATCGGCGGGGGTTTTCCAATCTCCGTGCAGACGATGTGGAAAGAACCACTCAACCTCCCTTTGGACCAGGTTTTAAAACGTGTCGATAAGCTCACGGCCATGGGATGTGAAATCCTTCGGATTGCCGTTCCCCATAGAGATGATGCGACATATGTCGGGAAAATCGCCTCTTCCGTCCCAATTCCCATTGTCGCGGATATTCATTTTGATTACAAAATTGCCCTGAAATGTATGGATTTTCCCATAGCAAAGATTAGAATCAATCCGGGAAATATCGGTTCTCCCGGAAAAGTGGAACAGGTGATAAAAAAAGCCGGGGATCATGCGATTCCTGTCCGCATCGGGGTGAATGGCGGGTCCCTCCCCAAGAATTTACAACATGAAAATAATCCGGCTCGTGCCATGGTGAAGGCCGCCGAAGGAGAATTGGAACTCTGTGAGAAATTCGGGTTTAAAGACCTTGTGTTTTCTCTTAAATCCTCGGAAATCGAGGCGACAGTGAAAGCCAATCAATTATTTTCTGAAAAATATGACTACCCCCTCCATCTCGGTGTTACCGAAGCAGGACCACTTATTCAGGGCACCGTGAAGAATACCATCGCCCTCACAGAGCTTCTTAAGGAAGGAATCGGTGATACAATACGAATTTCTCTCTCGGATACTCCGGAACATGAGATCATGGTCGGCAGGGAGATTCTGAAATTACTCTCTCTTAAAAGTAAAGGAGTGCATCTTGTTTCCTGTCCCATGTGCTCCCGGTCGGTTTTTAATGTACGCGGATTTATAGAGCAGATACATGAGAAGCTGATGTCCATAGACAAGAATATCACCATCGCGATTATGGGATGTCCGGTAAACGGGCCGGGGGAGGCAAAAAAAGTTGATTTAGGTATTACCGGATCGGGAAATTATGCCGTTATTTTTAAAGAGGGTGTTATCGTTAAAAAAATTGCAGCCGTGGATGCACCTGAAATCTTTTGCAGGGAGATAGATAATTTTTGAACAAGAAATCATTAATATTTCTTCTTATTGTCCTGTTTATATCTTTTTTTACCTTTGCAGAGAGTCAGGATGATCCCTTATGGGTCATTGTTGAAAAAGGTAAAGCGGAATTACGAAAAAAAGAATACGGAAATGCACTCACTTACTTTAAAGCCGCGATCATGCAAAAAGAAGAATATCCCGAGGTGTATGTTCTTATCGGAGATATTTACCGGATAAGCGACAATCCTCTGGCCATGCACTATTACCGGCAAGCCTATGATCTGCGTCATTTCTTCGAAATACCCCGGGATACCTATACTGTTTTATACAAACTCGCTTTTTTGTATAAAGCGGAAAGAAATTACCGGGAATATGAGTCTATGCTTAAAACGGCTCTTGCGGAAGATAAAACATATTTGAAAGAATTCTTTACCCCATTGAAAGACGATTATTTTCGAATTTTTACCTCCAAAGGCCTGGACAGACTCCTTGTTCTCTACAGAATTCTTGGGAATCAACATATGATACAAGCTCATGCAGAATTGGGGTGGTATAATTATAAAACCGGTATGTATAAAGAATCGATTATCCATTCTCTCTTCGCCCTCGTCCTCGTCGTATCCGAAGCATATAAAGAAGTACGTTATCTAAAACCGATGTATGATTATGTGACAATGGAAGATTTTCTTTTGACAGGATTGCAATATAGTCACATAAGTAAATTTCTTCTTCAGGAAGCAAATATCTATGAATTACTCTATTATCTCGGGTGTGCGACATATGTCGAGTCCGGTTATATCCCTGCAAAGAGTATCTGGACAATTGTCGCACAAAGTCCGGTCCCGAATTCGTATAAAGAACGGGCAAAAATGCAGATTCAAGCCCCCCAGCCGGAGAAACTCATCGATATTCCCAAAGATATCGATTATGATTGGGATTTCTGATTATGAGTCTACCTATCTTGAAATAATTGAGGTTGTCCGATAAACCCAATTATAACAAAATTCCACTACAACGACACCCCATCGCAGCAAGCCGCAACCAAACATTAGTCTGAATTGGATTAGATACACCTTAATTAATTATAATTGGAACTCGAATCCGAAGAGTTCGAGCAATATTATCTGACAAAGGAAGCAAGTAGTCAGAAGTCGGTAGTCAGTAGGTTTTCATGTAAGAATACATTATTCTGGCTTCTGACTTCTTATATCAAGGTAGCTTAATCTTCCTTGAACAATAATTTCTACTAAAAAACAAGAATTTCAGGTATATAAGTATATTATTTGCTTTTTATACGAGGTTTGTGTAAAAAATATTTGATGAAATACTCTCACCATATTGTATTCTCTTCTTCCGCGAACCTCACAGGTAACACAATAAGGATAATTTTTTTTATTTCCCGTATTTTCCTTGAATAATTATGAGGAAAGTAATAGAAATATTCATGAAAAAAGTATAACGTAATCCGACTATGGATAAAATAATTATAAAAGGTGCCCGGGAGCACAATCTCAAGAACATCGATCTGGAATTACCCAGAAATAAACTGATTGTCATCTCAGGTCTTAGTGGTTCGGGAAAATCTTCCCTGGCATTCGATACTATTTTTGCCGAGGGTCAACGGAGATATGTGGAATCCCTCTCTTCATATGCACGGCAATTCCTCGGGCGGCTGGATAAACCAGATATTGATTATATCGAGGGACTGTCTCCCGCCATATCAATCGAACAAAAAACGACCCATAAGAATCCCCGGTCAACGGTCGGTACAGTCACCGAGATTTACGATTATTTACGCCTTCTTTTTGCACGGATCGGCATTCCCCACTGTCCTCAGTGCGGACGTGTCATAAAAGAGCAATCTGTCGATATGATTATCGACGCGATCCTGAATTATCCTGCGGGAACAAAAGCCATGATTTTAGCACCAGTGGTGAAGGGGAGAAAGGGTACCCATCAAAAGGTATTACAGGACGCACAGAGGTCCGGGTTTGCCAGGATCAGGATCGATGGCACGATTCATTTGTTGGAAGATAAAATTTCCCTGGATAAAAATAAAAAGCATTCACTGGAGATTGTTCTTCACAGGATTAAAATCGATCCTGATAAGAGAAATTCAGTGGCCGAATCTGTGGAAACGGGCCTTGAACTCGGTCAGGGAAAAATTATCCTTTTGGTAGAGGAAGGTGACACTCCAAAAGAAGAGTTTTTCTCCCAGGTGAGCGCATGCCATCATTGCGGGATTAGTATACCCGAATTACAGCCCAGACTTTTTTCCTTTAATAATCCGTATGGTGCCTGCACCGAATGTTCGGGTATCGGGATCACCATGGAATTTGATCCGGACCTTGTTATCCCGGACAGGAGCCTTTCCTTTAATGAGCGGGGAATAGCCCCGTATAATCCCGATGCAAACTGGTATAAGAGTATCTTTGATTCTTTAGCCCGGCATTTTGACTTTTCCCTGGATACCCCATTTGAAGAATTATCACCTGCTCTTATGGATATTATTCTCTACGGAACAAATGAACATATTGATTTTAAATATGTGAGCAAAAGTAAGGGGGGAAAATTCGAATATTCCTCCAAATTCCGGGGTGTATTAAATGATTTACGCCGGCGTTATCTTGAAACAACATCTGACGGCATGAAAGAATGGCTTGAACATTACATGAGTCAGAAGCCTTGTCCGGTTTGTCACGGAAAACGATTAAAAGAAGAAAGCCTTGCTGTTACCATCGGCGGGAAAAATATATTTGAAGTCACACAGCTCACGATAGAAGAAGCTGTTCATTTTTTTCGATCCCTGGAGCTGACACAGACCCAAAGCAAGATAGCAAAACAGATTTTCAAAGAGATCGAGGCACGCCTTTCATTTATGGCAAATGTAGGTCTTGAGTATCTTACCCTCGAGAGGAAGGCCTCGACCTTATCCGGGGGAGAAGCCCAGCGGATCCGTCTTGCAACCCAGATCGGATCCCAATTGGTAGGTGTCCTCTATATTTTAGATGAACCGACCATCGGACTTCATCAGCGTGATAATCTGCGGCTGCTTGAGACATTAAAACAGCTCAGGGATATAGGGAACACCCTCATCATCGTTGAACATGATGAACAAACCCTTCGCATGGCGGATTATATTGTCGATCTCGGACCAGGGGCCGGGGTTCACGGCGGCTATATTGTTGCCCAGGGTACCTATGACCAGATCTGTAAAAATAAAAAATCCCTCACCGGGAATTTTCTTACCGGAAGATCGGTCATAGAAAAAAGAACGAATCGCAGGGAGGGAAATGGAAAATTCTTAAGACTGACTGGGGCGGCGGAACATAATTTAAAAAATATCGATGTATCCTTTCCCCTGGGAACCTTAATCGCCATCACCGGGGTATCCGGTTCGGGGAAATCGACACTTCTCACAGATCTTTTATATCCTGCCATAGCAAACAGATTGCGAAGGCGGACTCATCTCCCGGAAGGAAGATATAAAGACATAACAGGACTTGAAGAACTCGATAAAATCATCAATATAGATCAAAGTCCTATCGGCCGGACACCCCGGTCGAATCCCGCAACCTATGTGGGGCTTTTTACCCCGATACGCGAATTATTCGCATCACTTCCCGATTCCAAAGTACGGGGATATAAACCCGGAAGATTTTCTTTTAATGTGAAAGGGGGAAGGTGTGAGAACTGTGAGGGTGACGGGACATTAAAAATAGAGATGCATTTTCTCCCGGATGTGTACATCACCTGTGATGTCTGCAAGGGTAAGCGGTATAATCATGAAACCCTTGACATCCGGTATAAAGGCAAGAATATTTATGAAGTACTGGAAATGAGTGTGGAAGATTCCGTTGAATTTTTTGCAAAGATTCCCAAAATTGCGAATAAATTAAAAACCCTTCTCGATGTGGGTATGGGGTATATAAAACTCGGACAGTCCGCACTTACCCTGTCCGGCGGTGAAGCACAGCGGGTAAAACTTTCTTTGGAACTCTCGAAACGCTCCACCGGACGAACATTTTATCTTCTCGATGAACCGACAACAGGGCTTCACTTCGAAGATGTGAGAAAACTTGTAGAAGTTCTCCAGATGCTTGTGGATAACGGGAATACGGTGATTCTCATTGAGCATAATATGGATGTCATCAAGCAGGCTGATTATATTATCGATCTAGGTCCGGAGGGTGGAACGAAAGGGGGCGAAATTGTCGCTGCCGGCACTCCCGAAGAAATAATGAAGTCGAAGAAATCTTATACTGGTAATTTCTTGAAATCTATATTATAAATGATCACATTCATGAAAAAATATAAATTATTTTTTGTATTCTGTTTTGTAAGTTTTATCTATGCCTCTCTTCCCGAAACAGGTTATCCCCTGGATACCGGTGATAAGGATACCCTCGATCTCGAAGCAGTAAAGGACGATGATCCTGTTGGTGAAAGTACCGACGAGGGAACTACCGGCACCGTCCCCAAAGACGATAAAACCACTGCAACCGATGAGACAGAAGGTGAAGAAATCGACAACCGGTCCCTCCTGGAAAAAACACTTGGCGAGGATATTAATACGGCGACATATTATGAACTTGCCCGGTGGTGTAAGCAATTGGGCATAGATGACGCGGGTGATTTGAATGCATTGAAAACCCGTATTTTTAATTATTATAAGGTAAAACCGGAAGAGAGAAAGAGCGGAGCAGCACAGGATGTCTCCAAGAAGATAGAGATAAAATCCGCACAACGCTCTGAATACTTCACTATCGAAGAGGTTGATGAAAATTATCTGCTTTTGGAAGGAGATGTCATCGTCGAGGTCTACGATTATAAGGACAATGTAAAACATGAGATAAAGGCCCATAGAATCATATTAAATCAGACTGAAAATGTCCTGACAGCGGAAGAGGACATAGAATATGTGCTGACACGCCAGGAAGGGGAGCCGGAAAAATTTAAAGGGGAGAGTTTTTCTTTTGATATTAATACCTGGGAGGGTGTGTTTTACCGCAGCAGGGGTGAGACGGAAAAAAAGGTTGATAAAGAAAAAACCTCGAAATTCGTTTATATGGGGGAGACAATTTCCCGTTTATCCAATGATACGATCATTCTGAATAAAGGGACTATAACTTCCGACGCTTCTCCGGATAGTCCATACTGGAAGATTAAGGCCACGAAAATTTGGGTTCTTGCTCCGGGAGAATGGGCGGTCCAGGATCTTGTGTTATATGTGGGTGAAGTCCCGGTTCTCTATTTCCCTTTCTTTTTCTATCCCGGGGACGAGCTTTTTTTTCATCCGATTCTGGGTTACAAAGAACGGGAAGGGGATTACCTTCAGACAACAACCTATATTATAGGGGAGAAAGAAGATAAAGAGAGTCCCTTTTCTTTTTTAAGAGTAACGGAAGATGATACGAATAAATATAAAAAAGAGATAAAGGGACTATTTTTACGCACGACAGATACCAAATTGGAAATAGATCCTAAAAAAAAGGATTGGTATTTGAAGATTATGGCGGATGTGTATACCCGTCTGGGGGGATTCCTGGGTATCGATGGGAATTTTCCGCCGGCTTTTTCAATAAAGGGTGGAATAGCCTTAAGCCGGAATGTCTATTATGACGGAATAGGCTATACGGAATATGATCCTCTTATCAATGATGAACTAAAAGATGACTGGAATGAAACATCAATATTCGGATTTATTATTCCTTTCCGTTATGCTCTTAATACGACATTTAATGTTGTCAACCCGATTGCTACGGTGAACGGATCAATTGAATTATTCTCGGATCCCTTTTTTTCCACGGATTTTTATGAAAGAGAAGAGACCTTTGATATCGCCAAGCTTGTGGGGATGGAGGACCTGGAAACAGTCACCACGACTCCCAGTATTCAATCAACCTTAAATTGGTCTGTGAACTCAACATTTAATCTTTCGAATTATATGCCGAAACCCTATATTAATACACTCAATGTGACACAATGCTATGTTGATTTTGACTGGGGGAGCAAATTAGTTGAAACCCCGGAACCGACACCGGAAGGCACCCCTTTTCCTACAATCAGCCCTGTTGATCCTTCGCGGCAGTTTTACTACCCCGACAGACTCGTCCTCCCCAATATTAAAATGAGTGTCCAGGGGACCCTCCTCACCCTGCCATTAAACCAGCCGACCCCCGCGCCCCCGGCACAAGCAACGCCTGAAACCGGGAAAACTCCGGATGGTAATCCGGCGGATGGTAATCCGGCGGATAGTACCCCGGGATTGACATTTCGCCTCCCCGCTGCAATTGCAGAAGAAACTCCGGCTCCTGCACCGGAACCGGGAGAAGAGCAAAACGAGGCTGACCTTTTTCCGGCTTTCAAGGAGCCGGCTCTGAAAGTGAATGCTCCCGGGGTTGTGTTCAGGAATAAAAATACAACCTTCAACCTGTCATATTCACTCCTCCCGGAAATGATTATCGAACATCAATTTTATGACCAGGACTGGTATTCTCTCGAATATGTCGACTTTGATGCCGAATATTCTCATTTTCAGGGAATTGTTCCGATTAGTCTGTCTTATGTGCTCAATATCTGGGGTGATTTTTTACGGTTTAATGGTATGTTTACCATGAGTAATAAGTATCAGACCATGTTTAATTTACATGATGATCTTCTTCCGGCGACGGTGGATTCCTATGAGCTTAGAGATCATCAGAATACCGGTGTTTCGGTAAATAAAGTGTTTACCACAACCGTAAGACCCTTAATTGATATTCCTGAGTTTACAACAACTTCTTTAGAGTATAATGTGAACTGGCTTTTCTACAAGTATGGCTATGATCCCGAGGTCACCGATGATATTGTTTATAAAACCGAAGTATTTGAATGGGAAGAAGCCTTTGTGACAAGCCATTCGGCAAAAGCAACGCTTATTTTTAAACCCGGAGAATATCCCTATACATATTACTTTTATACCACCCTGCCTCCGCGTCTCATTCAAATTGATACCTATCTTGAATTCTATATCTGGTTGTTCAAGACCCGGATCAATACCGGATTCAATGAGGTTGATCCGGATAATGCCGCGAATAGCCTCCTTGACGTTAATGAAAACGGATGGATTGAAGAGCCCATAACCATTACCGAGGAACTTACCATCAACAATCTCCTTACCTTCAAGCAGGCTCTTGATTATGATCCTGAAAATGAGGAATGGGAGGATACGACCTCCAATTTAATGATTTTTAAATTAAAACCCACGGATCCGTTATATCTCTTTGAACAGGAATTAATATATAGCATCCAGGATAATAAAATCATAAAATCGAGATCGGCATGTAATCTGTTCGGATTACGCATAGAGCTTCTCGCCGAAATGATGAAAAATCTTACCTGGAATGTCGATACCTCGACGTGGATAGCAGAAGACCCGGAAGGCACGGAAGAATTTTTATTGAATTATCTGGATATTAAATATAACCTTGTACAGGAAAGTTATTATTTCTGGAAATACAGGGTATTGTGGCAGCCCTCGGTAATCTCAACTTTTCGATATTATTTTGAGGATTTTACCGAGAGTGAGTTAACCTTTACCTTAAATATGAATTTTTCCATAGCGGAATTTGTCGATCTTAATTTTCAGGCCATTTCATATAACAAGAGTATTTACAGATATATTCCCGGAATTGAAAAGAAACCGGGATTCGAGAGTGTGTCCTATATCAATCCCTTCGAGGACCTCCTTAAGTCTTTTAATTTTTTTAATAATGACCATCTACGGACTTCTTCCTTCAAGCGAAAATACCTCTCTGTTTCACTTGTTCATCATCTCTATGACTGGGACCTCACCTATACTCTCTCCGGGAAATATGAACCTCAATACGATGAGATATTGCAGCGTGATAACAATATCTGGACACAGGTATTTTCAATTTTCGTTGAGTGGAAACCTATTCCCGAAATCAAAAAAGAGGTGACCGGAGATTCGAACGGTCTTAATATTGGGGGTTGACGTATTGCGATTTTTAACGATACACTGGATGGCAAGGATGAATTTTGGATAATAACCAATCAATTATCTTAAAAGATAATGAAACATTAAGCGAACTTTTCGGTGTCCATGATGAGAATATAAAGTTACTCGAAGAACTTTTTCGGGTGAAACTCTATACCAGGGGAAATGAGATTGTTCTTGAGACTGCTGATGAAAAAATCGTAAATAATTTTAAATCGGTATTGCATCAACTTGAATCCCATATAAAATTAGGACAGCTTCCGGGACCCGATCTTATTCGGGCGGTTCACCGTTCAATCAAAGACGGTGAAGAAGAAAAGGCTGATTTATTAAAAGAAATAAATATTTTAGTACCTCATGCTAAAAATAAGATTTTCCCCAGAAGTTATAACCAGGCACGGTACATGAATGCCATGAAAAAACGTGAGATGGTGTTCTGTATCGGACCGGCGGGAACCGGAAAAACATTTCTGGCAGTTGCCCAGGCATTAACGGAGGTTTTGAGTCATCAGAAAAGAAAACTGATTATTACAAGACCTGTTGTAGAGGCGGGAGAAAGTCTTGGCTATTTGCCCGGGGATCTGGAACAAAAAATCCATCCCTACTTGCGGCCCATATACGATGCCATCGAGAGGCTTATCCCCCTCTCTGTCATTAAAAAGCTGGAGGAAAACGGGATGATCGAGATAGCGCCTCTGGCATATATGAGGGGACGCACTCTTTCCGATTGTTTTGTGATCCTGGATGAAGCACAAAATACATCCAGGAAACAGATGATGATGTTTCTTACCCGTATCGATACGGGTTCAAAAGCTGTTATTACCGGAGATATTACACAAATAGACCTCCCGAAACGTCAGAATTCAGGTCTTATTCAGGTAATGTCCGTTTTAAAATCAATTGAAGAGATTCAATTTATTCTATTTGATAAGGAGGATGTTGTGCGCAATCCGCTTGTAAAAAAGATTGTGCATGCATATGAAAGCGTACAGGAAGATTCATGATTTTAAACAACCCAGGGTTCTTCCGTTCTGGATCACAAATAAAAGTTATTATAGATGGATGAGTGTTATAATCGCTATCTCAACTATACTCGCATTTATTGTGGTGCTTATTTCAACATACCTTGATATTCCTTTTTCACAGGTAAAAACATCGGATTTTAAATTGAATGAAGTCGCTCCCACTGATTTTATTGTCAGCAGGAATATTACTTATGTTGATGTGAAAGCCACGAAAGCGGCCCGCGACGCCATCGACCGTACAGTCCCTCCGATCTTCGAGTTGAATAATGAAGTAAAGGGCGATAGCCTTGGAATGTTCAATACGTTTATCTCAATTCTTACAGGATACGCATCAAAAGATGCAGCTCCGGAAGCAGTGATGAAAGAAATCCAGATAAAACTTCCCCGTGCAGCTCACTTTTTTGACAAGAATGAAATTACCGCTTTATTATCAATCGTAAAAAGAAATAAAGAAGTCATTGAATCGACTGGAATCATTCTGGAAGAAGTAATGGATACCGGTATTTTCCACCGCCTGGAGGAGATGGTTGCCCGTAATCCGGAGCTTTTTTCCGAAGAAAAGATTGATTTCTGGCGAAATGATAATCAGCATGAAGAAATACCCCTGGATAAAGCCCTGAGTCTGGGGAATCTACAGGACTGGATCGAGAACAGAACAAAAAAACTGCCCTTAAATGAAGTAAATAAGAGTCTCGTTATCCTCCTGGTTTTATCCTTTGCAGAAGAGAACGCCTTTTATAACCGGGTGAAAACAGAAGAGAACAAGAAACGTGCCCGGGAACAAGTAAAACCGGTAATGCTGGAACTTGCAAAGAATTATACCATTGTGAGAAAAGGCGATATTGTGACGGAAGAGGCTTTGGAAAAAATTCAGGCCCACGGGGTAAGTGATATCAGCCTGAATATCAGCAATATTTTGGCGACTGTTTTTATAATCATTATTGTCCTTTCCCTGGCAATTACGTTGTTCAGCCGCGGAATAATTCAAATCCGTCTCAGGAAAAATAGAATTCTTATGCTCGCCGGTATCTTTATCTTATCACTTATTCTTATCACCCTCTTATCCAAAATTCCTTTTAATTCCACCTGGCTTTCTTTTTCCGTCTGGTTTCCTCTCTGCTCCATCGCTCTTGTTGTTTCTTTATTAATCGGTCCGAATGTCGGGCTTATCTTTTCTCTTATTATTTCGGTGACCCTTCTTCTGATGACAAAGATGAATGTGAACGCCTTCGTGTTTTCATTTCTCACGGCCTTAGCCGGCTGTGTGGTTTCATTAAAAATCAGGAAAAGGATCGATATTATTATTGCGGGCCTGGTCCTCTCTTTATATAGCTCCTTTGTACTTATCACCATCGGTTTTATCTATAATTTTGATATAAATGAATTATTCTGGGCTTTATTATGGGGGGTTTTTAACGGCTTTTTATACGGCGGAATATTAAGCACCGGCCTTCTTACTCTCCTTGAACATATTCTGAATGCGGCGACACGATTCCGGCTGCTTGAGCTATCGGATTTGAACGCCCCTACCTTTAAGAGGATGCTTAATTTTGCTCCGGGCACCTATAATCATTCGATTTTAATGGCGAATCTGGCGGAAATCGCGTGTACGGAAATCGGCGCAAATGCACTTCTCGCAAGAGTCGGCGCCTATTATCATGATATCGGCAAGCTTGACCAACCGGGTTACTTTATTGAAAATCAGACATCGGACAATGTTCATGATGATTTAAAACCGAGTTTATCTGTTGCCGTTATCAAGTCTCATGTGAAACTTGGGGTGGAAAAAGCAAAAGAGCTTAAACTTCCCCAGGAAGTCATCGATATCATCGCTCAGCATCACGGAAAAGGACTTATTTCCTATTTTTACCACAGGGCAATGGATGAAAATAATAATATCAAGATTTCACCGGATGATTACAGATATCCCGGTGAACGGCCAAAAAGCAAAGAAGCTGCTGTAGTAATGCTTTCCGATATCGTAGAAGCTGCATCCCGTACCCTGAAGCGGCCTACAGTCAGCAAGCTGGAAAAACTTATATGGAAAATAATTATGGATAAATTTACCACAGATGAATTAAGCGATTGCAATTTAACCTTGAATGAACTCGAAATAATAAAAAACAGTTTTGTTCGAATTTTAACCGGACATTTTCACACGCGAATCGAATATCCGAAAGTAAAAGAGAACTTACGGTGAAGGACGAACGTGAAATTCCTCACAATTGCATAGATATTTCATATAAAAATATCACAATACCTCCATGGACCTGCGATGTCGAGAGCTTTTGTTTATCGGTGCTTGAAAAACTTGATATTAAAAATTGGGAGGTTTCATTGGTGTTTTGTGATGATCCCTTTATCGCGGAGCTGAATGAAACGTACAGATCGACCCCGGGACCGACAGATGTTCTTTCTTTTGCTCAAATTGATGATCACACAGGTTCGCCGGGAAATGGACAATCGGAAACAGTATATGCGGGGGATATTATTATATCAATCCCGACCTTACTGAAAAATGTAAATACCGAGCATATTGAGAGGGAGGAAGAGTTGAAACGCTTGATTATACATGGTATGTTACACCTTGCCGGAATGGAACATAAGGAAATAGGATGTAAAATGCTTAAATTACAAGAAAAAATATTGAAGGACCTTATGGGAGGAAAATCTTGAAAAAGAGGGGATTCTTAGAAAATCTATTTGCCAAATCAAGAGGAACAGAGCAAGGAGATTATAAAAATTTAGATAGAGAAAAAAAGGATATGATCAGGGGTGTTGTTGAACTCTCTGAAACTTTAGTGAAAGAGATTATGGTTCCGAGGATAGATGTCGTTTTTGTTCATATTGATACACCCATAAATGATCTGCTTGCCAAGGTTGCAAATAGCCGTCATTCAAGAGTACCAATGTATTCAAAAACCATCGATAATGTGATCGGTATTCTCCATGTGAAAGATTTAGTTCAGTATCTCATCAAAGGAAAAGAGACGATTAATATACAGGAAATCATCCGGGAACCTTTTTTTGTTCCGGAAACAAAAAAGCTTAATTCTTTATTACGGGAATTTAAAAAACGAAAAGTGCATATTGCCGTAGTTGTCGATGAATACGGCGGTACCTCCGGGGTTGTTTGTCTCGAAGATATTATCGAAGAAATCGTAGGGGATATCCAGGATGAATTTGATGATGAAACGGAAGATATTCTTAAAATCGGTGAAGGAATCTATCTCTGTGATGCACGGTCAAATATCCAGGATATAAATGAAAAATTGAATTTATCGCTATCCGAAGAAAATTCCGATACCTTGGGGGGGTTTGTGTTTGATCTTTTTGGTAAAATCCCCGTAAAATATGAAAAAGTGACCTATGAAAATAATGATTTTATTATTCAGGATATGAATGGTCATAAGATCATTACCGTCAAAATTATCATAAAAAAAGATACATAATATGACAAATAATGGTGTAACTATGAGAAGAATCATAATAATAGTCATGATTATTTTTTTTTCTTACTCTGTCTCTGCACAGCATGATAAAGATCCCATCGCATTATTTGTAAATGGCCATAAGGCCCAGGTTCTGGGAGAGTATTACAAGGCGATTGAACTCTATAAGGCTTCTTTGGCATTGAATCAGGATTATGCTTCCCCCATGAAAGGTCTCGCGGAATGCTTTTATTATCTTGATGAATACGAAGAAGCCCTGTCCTATGTGCAAAAATCAAAAAAATATGACAAAACAAATCTCGATTTATATAATCTGGAAGGAATGATACAAATCGGGCGTGGTGAGTTCGATCTCGCTCGCTCGGAATTTGAGTATGTTCTTAAGATTGAGCCTCATAATATTGATGCACAATTCGGACTTGCGGAACTCGATATTGCTCATGGGAAAAAACGTGAGGCCGCAAAGAAATTCATGGAGACACTCCGTAATTCTCCCAATAACAGGACTGCACTTCTGGAACTCGCGGGAATCTATGAGGATCTGGGAGAGTATGAGACCGCAAAAAGCTATCTTGAGCTCGCTTTAAAATATCATTCCGAAGACCCCTGGGTTCATTATACGGCAGGAAAATACTTCTATAAGATGAATTATCTCAGGCTTGCGGATTATTATTTAAAGACCGCCATTGCATTAAGAACTCATTTTTTTGAGGCAAAACAACTCCTCGGGATCGTTTATTTTATAACCGGAAAGTATGATGATGCAAAGGCACTCATGGAAGAAACACTCGTATCATCCAATCCGGACCATCAACACTTTGCACGATACTGCCTCGGACTCTTCAATGATCGGACAGGGCAGCCGCTCCTCGCAATAGAACAATACATAAAAGCCCTCGATCTCAAATATGATGATGAGATCGCCCGTATTGCATCAGAGAATATCGCAAAACGGGAAATTGATATAAAAGATCATATACGCAAAAATTTAGCTCACTATCATTTTTTGGAGGGGCTTCTTCTGGAAGAACAAAATTATTTGTCACAGGCCCTTATAGAATACCGGCGGTCCCTGATGCTGGATTATGATTCGGAGGCTGCCAGATACGCATACGCCGGAATATTTAAAAAACTGAAATTTCCCATCAGATATCTCATGGAATTAAAGGTATTGCGGGATGATTTTAAATCCAAAAATCCCGAGGTCCTGGACGAGTTTGAACTGAATCTCATGCATCTTTATGACAGTGTTTCCTATAAATGGCGTGAAGAATTAAAAGCAGTCACAGGCGAGGAGAGCATCGCAGATACCAAACCGGACAAAGAAGAGATTTTCGATGAATATTCAATACAACAAAAAAGATACACCGTACTGCTTTTTACCGAACCCGGGAAGAATGATGTTCTCCATCCCTTTGCAGACCGGATTCTTTTAGACTATTTCAAAGATCTCCTTCTGGGATACAGAACCATTCTTCCCTACGACAATGAGTATGAAATCTCCTCTTTTGATTCCGCCTTTCGAACCGCAAATGAAAAAAAGTCCGATTATTTTTTTATCATTCGTATAGAAGAAAAAGAGCGGAGTTTTGAGATAGTGTTAACACTCTACCTTACCCGGACCGGTTCGGAAATGGGAACTGTCAGGGTGTATAAGACCGGGAACCGCAGGGTTCAGGATGCTTTTGTAAAATGCGCCGCTGAAATCCATGATTTACTCCCTCTCCGGGGAACCCTTCTGACACGTAAATCAAACAAGGGGATCATTGACCTGGGGAGTTTTCAGGGAATAAAACAGGGTGATGAGCTCCTTATCATTAAAAAAAGTAAACTGAAACTCGATCATAAAAAAATAGCCTTTACCTACGTTGATTCCGATGTTCTTGGAGTCTTTAAAGTAACAATCCCGGATGAGAATATATCGGAAGGTATCATTAGAAAGAAGAGTTTCTTTGATTTTATTAATCCCGAGGATGAGATCATTTTTGAATTGAAAGAGTCATCCGATATTGCAGATGGAACAGATAATTGAGGATTCAGCCCTTAAAGTGTCTGTAAAATTTTTCGTCCGCCGAATCGAGCATTTCTTTATCCCCCCTGCTGTCACCATATGCATAGATATAATATGAATCCAGGTCGTAATGCTCTCTGATTCTCCGTACTTTTTCCGGGCCATAGCAGTTTTTACCTTTCAGTTTACCGGTAACAATCCCGTCTTGTATTTCCATTTCCGTGCAGATAAGATCGATCTTGTGTTCTTTACACCAACCGCCTAACCAGCATCGTAAAGATGCCGATATGATCACTACCTGGTGGTTCTGCTTTTTATGCCACTCAATTCTTTCCAGGGCATCCTTCATGATAATCGCCGGCAGTCTGTTTTTGCTGTAATTATCACCAATACCTGCGAATTGTTCTTTTGTCATTCCCTTGAAATAGAAGGACAATACCTTTTCCTTTGCTTTTTCATTACTCATTATTTTAAATAAAAAGGCGAGAAGGACCGGGAGTTGAATCAAGGATCCCAGAATTAAACGGGGAAGATTAATAGTCGATAAAAGAAAATCTAAAAACGAATCTTTTCGTGTAATAGTATGATCAAAATCGAATAACGCAATACATTTACGGGGGTTTGATTTTTTTTGTGAACTCTCGTTGTTTTTCATCTGTGATTATTAAGAATCAAATGAGACTGAATGTCAAGAGGGAAGAGGGGCTAAAACTTTTTCCGAATATCGTGCCTCAATGGATCTGATTCTTTTATCATAGAAATCCGACCGGAGGGGATACCTGGTTTTCTCATATTCATAAAACTTTTTTTCCCAATGTAATGCCTGTATCACGTCCTTTGCGATATGAGGAGAAGAACAACTCACGACCATGTGGCGGGTATTCACACAATCCGGTTTAATATATGCCTGGATACGCTGAGCGTTCAAAGGAGTTACCTGTCCCCCCACAGAGGTTTTTTTATCATGGGCTTTCATTCTACAGACAATATCCCGGGTCATCTCGTAGACCTCATCATCATCCACGGATTTATTTATTGAACCGGATAGATCGGATCTTCCCACGGTGACCTGGTGCAATGCCTGAAATTGAGGAATACTCATCATTTTAGAGAGGTTGTTGTACCCTGTAATAGTTTCGAGGTTGATGGCAAAACTGGTCCCGTTTTTATTCATTTCCAGAACAGTATCGATAAAATTTTTCAATCCATAATCCGATTCAATCATGGGGGCGAGAATCGTATCGATCCCTAAGGATAACATCATGGAAATGTCGTTCCGGGCCTCGGGACCGCCGATTTTTGTCGTCATGGGGATAATAGCGAGGGATAACTGTCTCATATCATCAATCTCTTCGAAGTTCATACCCTCGACCTCTGTCCCTGCTTTTAAGCCGACTAAGGAATGATAGCGGTGTAAATGCTGCAATGCTTCCCGTAATTCTTCAAACATAGTTTTTCCCTTTCCCAATGTTCGGTTATGTCCGGGTATAAAACAAGGATATAATTTTATTTTTTTTGGATAACTCTATTGATTTCTGAGTCCTTCTGATAATAATTATGAGGGGAGGATTACATATGAAATTAACAGCATGCATGGTGTTTATATTTTTTTTATTCTCCTTTACCCTTGTGGCGGAAGAGGATATGTCTCAGGATGAGATTAAGACAAAAGTACTACAGAACCTCACCGAAATAAAGGATAGTTATTTAAAACTCCTGAATTTTGAGCAACGACGTGAAGCTATCACATTAATAGACGAAATAATTGCACTCGTCGAGAAGAATTCTACAATGCCATCGGTAAACCAGTATAATGTTTTAAGTGAGAATGGATTCCGTTTATTACAGAAACAGGTTGAAGCAACACTATCGGAATCTCAAAAAACAGAATATATTCTTTCCATCGGAAAATCCGGTTATATTACCACGGACCAATTACTCATACTCCTGAAAAGCTATCATTTCGATTTGGAAATTGCAGATTGTATAAAGAAAATTTATCCTCAAATTCTCGATAAAGTGAATGCTCATGTTCTATTAACAACAATAAACAGTTCAATTATAAAAGATGAATTAATGAAGTTTTTTGCAGCTCAATAGAAAGAAAAATAAAATTTCAGGGTTCTTTTTTCATTAAAAACATAAAATTACCTTTTTGACTTGCTTTAGGCCTGTAATATAATTATATTACACCATGACAAAACTGTTTCTTCCCCCGCAAGTACCCCAGGACTTGCACATTCATACGGTTTTTTCCACAGGGGACAGCTCTGTTCTTCCGGAACAAAACCTAAAGCTTATTGCTGACCTTGGGCATGCCAGGATCATCGGGATCGCAGACCACCTGAATTACATTTCCGGCAATCTCTTTAAATCTTATGAGAAACAAGTCCGCTCTTTCGGCTTTAAAGCCGGTGTCGAAGTAAATGGCTCCGAATGGATAAAAGCTGCCCTGGAAATCCGGCCGGATTACTATATCTATCACTGCCGTGATAGTGAAG
The DNA here is from genome assembly GCA_016934975.1 of Spirochaetales bacterium. Taxonomy (GTDB): domain Bacteria; phylum Spirochaetota; class Spirochaetia; order SZUA-6; family JAFGRV01; genus JAFGRV01. The sequence continues at coordinate 26,892 of JAFGRV010000203.1, forward strand.
AGGATTATGAGGGGGTAGGGCAACTTATCCGGACAGGAAAACCCCTGATCATCGCCCATCCTCTTTATCTCGGCACACGACTCGACAGAATACCGGCAGAGTGTTTCGTCGAGATAAATAACCGCTATATCTGGCGGAGTGACTGGAAAACAAGGCTTGAGAGGTATGTAAAAAAATTCAGATTTATCATAAGTTCGGATGCACATCAACCCCATTGGTTGAATCAGAATTACGCCCGGTTTGTTGCGGATCAGCTGGGAGTGGAGGAAACCATATTATTTTAAGAGGTGAGCCCTGTTTTTTTGCATATTTATGGTGTAAATGTCCCGTCAGACTCGCAAAACTCACTTGACATATATTGAAAAAAAATTTATCTTACGTCACATACCTTTGAAAATAATGTAAGGAGTAACCATAATGGATCAGGATAAAAACACCAGGAAAGAGTATAGAAGGTGTAAATTAAAGAAATTTCCTCAGAGCTTTACCTTTCGGGGTAAAACCTACACAATCGAGGAAAAACATAAAAAATACCTTAAAATGCCGATAAATCCTATTTTTATCGTATTGGATGATCATTTAACACCAATACCTGTCGATACGTATGCAAATGTCATTAAAATGAATAACAGAAAACAGCAGATGATGTTCAGCAAAATGATTTCGAAAATGCATGCCAAGGATAAAGAAAACCGGACACTGGTTGTATCAGCTTAAACAAAACTATCCACGGTTTTGTGACAATAAAAAAAATCCCGAAATGTCAAAACTCTGAAGAAACAAAGCGGTTTGTGGTTTGATAAAAGGGCACTACTTCTCTTTGCGTGAAATGATAAACAGTATACAATGTGAGTCGATAAAATTTCTAAAAATAGTGCAGAGAGTAAGGAATGGATAAAAGAACAGGAAAGCTGATATTAAAAGTGAGAACCGGGTCCCATCTCTACGGGCTCTCCGTTCATTCTTCGGACACGGATTACCTCTCCGTATTTATTCCCCATTCCGAAAGCCTTCTCGGTTTGTCCCCTTCCGAATATAGAGACAATTCGACCAAACCTTCCTGGGAAAACCGGCGAAATACAAGACAAGATATCGATGATACCTCCTTTTCCCTGCCCAGGTTTCTAAAGCTGTTATTGCGGAACAACCCCAATATTATCGAGGTATTGTTCGCCACTCAGGACAATATTATTGTCTGTGAACCACAAGCCCGGGAAATAATAGATAACTATAAAAAGTTTGTCTCCCAACGAGTGAAAGATACCTTCACCGGGTATGCCTATTCCCAGAAGAAAAAGCTTGTTGTCAAAAGGGAACGTTTTGCTTCCCTGGAAAAAGGCCTCGATTATATGGAAAAAGAACTGTTTCCCCGGTTTGCCCGTATACATGTACCTGATGGGGTATTCACGACAACAGAGGAAATTATTACATTTGTATATAAAAACAAGGTATACTGGGGCATCGAAGAGAAAGACGCATCCGCCTTGAACAATCTTCTTACCTATTATAAGGGGCAAAAGCAGAATTGTGAAAGTTTCCACAAGGGAATGGACTTAGGTATGATATACGGAAAAATAAAAGAGGAATACGAAAAGTATGGATGGCGTGTTCGGACAACAAGTTTTAATAAAGTCGGTTATGACACGAAATTTGCCTACCATTTAATCCGGCTGCTTTTTGAGGGATGGCAGCTTCTTACTGACGGGAGAATACAGTATCCTGTTACCGGTCCCGCGAAAGAACAAATTCTTAAAATACGCTCGGAAGTCGTGAGTTATGACGAACTTATGGAGATGTACGATATGTGGTATGAAAAAATAATGTCCGTACAGACTTCGCTGCCGGAAAAACCCGATAGAGAGTGGGCAAATGCCTATCTTATCCGCACCTTAAAACACGCGATTCTTCATGAAGAATTGTAAGATTATTTGTTACTGTTTATGTTTTAAAAGCCGCAGATGCACGCGAATAGACGCAAATATTTTTATAGAAGTCTCCTCTTTATTTGTGTTTATCGGCGTTTATCTGCGGTTCCTTCTCTAAAACCGAATATTTTTACTCTTCCCGGAGATCGGGACGGACTGAATCCGGGTCTATGACCGGGGACTCTAAGGATTGTTGTTTTACGCTTTTCCCCGGTACAAGTCCCACATCTACGACAATTGTCCGGGGATCAAGTGCCGGGACAACTACGCCGGTGACAGTTTTGGTGATATACCCGTCTGCTTCAATTTGGAGATTATAGGTGCCCGGCTGAATGGGGATATGAAAGTCCCCGAAATCCGGGTCTGTATAGCTGAAAGGTGAATATGCCACGGGGCCGGTATACTCCCGTTTTACAGGGGGTGTAAGCGTCACCTTTGCATCAACCTTTATCCCGTCCGGTCCCGTGACAATACCGGATATTCCTCTCCCTGCATCCTGAAAGATCCGGATCAAGGCATCCCGGTGATAACCGAAAACTTCCCCGAATAACTCCTCATCAAGTTCAGTGTGGTTTTTGGTAAGATGATATTCAAGGGTGAAGGCCATGGTCCCGTTCACAGCATACAACCAGTCCTGAATCGAGCCATAAACCACATACCAGTCATAACCCTCTGTCATCCAGAAATTAATATCCCCTGCGGTATTGACTTTGCTTAAATATGTAGTTGCGAGTGACTCGATAAAGGGATACGAAGGAAGATATGACGCAATAAATGACTCTTTGGAATAAGTAATATAATCATAGGGGTTTATGACTCCCTGGGCTTCGGTTGTTCCGATATAATCCCAGAGCGTATTGATGCAGACGGAACCGGTATGGCCATGGAGGGATAATGCGTAGGAGTGTTCCAGGGCATCGTCCCGGATCGCCTGTGATTCAGGCTGATCAAAGGGGCCTGCGCCGTGATGTGCCTGGCTTACCCATGCCCACCCGAAATTCCTGTTTAAATCCACGGAATTTGCATTATATCTGGTTTCGTTCGCCAGTCCGTAAGGATTGATAGAGGGAAAAAAGTGGAGTTCATTATTATCCACAAGGTCTGCGATCTCCTGATTCGTGGCATAATTATCGAGAATATACTCTATCAATGTTAATACCATCATGATTGAGAGTTGTTCATCCCCATGAACTCCCCCGGTCATCTGGATTTCCGGCTCGTTTTCATCAACACCGGGATTGTCCGTTATTTTCAGGGCATAGATGGGATACGAAGGAGTCCCCGAAGAAAACCCGATAATCCGGAGTGCCGTGATATCCGGGGCTTGTGCGGTAAAGGAGAGGAGGGCGCTTTCTGTATCATCCGGGAGTATCCGGATATCTGTTTCAGGGTCGTCGTCATCATCATCATCTGTATTAACTTGGCAGGAGAAGAGGAGGAATGTTACAGATAAACAGAGAAGCATAATGACCTTACAAAACGAAACCCGCTTTATTTTCATACCTTAAATATATATCAAAAATGGAATTTTCTCAATC
>JAFGRV010000204.1 GCA_016934975.1 Spirochaetales bacterium
GGCGAAACGCCGGCAATCTTGTCGTTTTATGAAAGTTGCGGATTTGAAAAGTCACATCGGGTAAAGAATTTTTTTACAGACAATTACGACCACCCTATTTTCGAGGACGGCATACAACTTGTTGATATGATTTATCTTAAAAAGGATTTACAGGAATAGCAGGATTATATTACAAACGAAAGGCCTTTTCACAGGAAATGCCTGTAAAACAGGCACAAATTCCCCTCTTTTAAAAAAAACTTGACAACTGGTCCGGAAAAATTTATATTAGATTATCAATTTTTAATTAGCAGAGATTTTATTTATACAAAATGGCTATAAATAAAACTCCGGGTAAATGATTTCTTTTCATCAATTCAATTCTTACTGCAAAGGAATTGTTTATCATGCTGCTCATAAAGGAGTTCGATAAAATGGAGAGTTCAACCTGGAGCATTAAAAATTTGATGGGGCCGATAATCACACGGATTATAGCATATGGTGCAAATCCAATAGATATTGAGAAAGTCATAAATAAACTGGAAACAGCAGCCCTGGATAGTGCAAGAAATTTAGAAAACTCCTGGTGGAATGAATGGGATACTCTCGCACAAACATATCTCACAATTGCATCGAAAGCAGAATCTAATAATAATTTTATTACTGCACGGGAAATGTATTTCCTCGCATCCTCATGTTATTATGCAACTTCTCTCATCAATTATGCTACCATAGAACAGAAGAAGCAGGCGTATATGGAATATGTAAAAACATATAAACAGTGTACGCGCTATTTTAACACACCTATCAATGCAATCGAAATCCCATGTAATGACAAAGATTCTATTCCCGGGTATATCCACTTTCCCCAAGGCGAGGGACCTTTTCCATGTGTCATTATTCTCACAGGAATCGGAACATCAAAAGAAGAAACTCATTTTTCCGCACAACCCTTTGTTCAAAGGGGAATCGCAAGTGTTACTATTGACATTCCGGGTATCGGGGAGTCCCTTTTCTGCAGAGGCTTAAAATTTAATTTACCGGAAATTAAAAGTGTTGTGTCAAATACAATCCGGTATTTGCAGTCAAATCATAAAATCGAAGATAAAAATATCGGAATATACGGAATATGCATGGGAGGAACCCTTGCATACAGAATTGCATCGACTGACAAAAGAATCACCTTTTGCGCCACATCCTTTCCCCTGCGTTTAGAAAAACAAGACCGGGAAAAAATACCTCTATGGATAAAAACAGGGAAATGGTATAACTACTTTTCCGGGGGTATGGAAGAGACACAATTCTTACAGGATCTATCTATAGAAGAAAATGAAATAGTACGATGTCCTTATTTTCTCATTCATGGAAAGTATGATAACTGGACATCCCTTGAACACGCAATGGAACTCTATAACAAGGCTTCCGGGATGAAGGAACTCCTCATTATTGAAGATAAACCGGCTATTACCGGGGGAAATAATATTACCCATATGATGCCGGTAGGGGAACAATATCATTGGATCAAGCATATAATAGCCGACTGGATTAAAAATCAGGTAAAAGGAAATTAAGATCATCCTTATCTCTTAATAAACTGGCTTTTTTATCAGGATTTGCTTATTATATTAACGGGATGAAAAGGATAAAGTGATTGTGATTGGATTGGGATTGAGATAAAATTTGAAACAAGGTTGGAAGATCAGAATGAAAATAACGAGAAATTTGTTATGTTAAATGATTACCTCGGATTAAATGATATAATTGAAACCTGGGCAAAAAACACTCCGGATAAAGAAGCTGCGGTTATCGAAGGAAAAAAAATAACCTTCAGCCAGCTCAAATGTATTGCAGAAAAAATTGCAACCTGCCTTTATTCGATAGGTATACGGCACAAAGACAGGGTGGGAATCATCTTCCCGAACTCGATAATGTGGTATTCATGTTTCTGGGGAATTATCAGACTCGGTGCAATTCCGGTACCATTTTCCCCTCAGCTTGGTGAATACGAAATGATTGAGCTCTTTAACACAACAGGAATCAGGGCTTGTTTTACATGCATAGAATTCAGGGGAAACGAACATTTAAAGAAAATCGAAAAACACCTCCATAATTTTATTGATTTAAAAATGGTAATTGTCGACGGATTGTGCAACGAAACCAATGAAATAGTACCATTTTCAAAATTTATATCCCGCTATTCCGAGACCATGCATGATTACAAAGTAGATCTGCTTCCGGATGACCCTCTCATGATGGTCTGTACCTCAGGAACAACAGGTAAACCCAAAATCATCATGGTTGAACACGCGGGATTTCTAAAATCCGCCCAGGACATGTCTAACTACCTGGGATTTACTCACGATGAAATTATGCTCCTTGGTATGCCTTTATACCACCAGGGGGGATTCGGGATGGGATTGCAGTCTCTCATAAAAGGGGGAAAAGTCATTTTCCAGGAAAAATTTACACCGGAAGCTTTTTTAAGTCTTATAAGCGAAGAAAAAGTCACGGTTATTCAACTCAGTGCAACCCTCGCGAAAATTTTACTCTCCGTTCCTGATTTTGAATCATATGATTTATCCACCTTAAAAATGTGCTATTTTGCAGGTGAATTACTTCCCGATGAACTTGCAGCCGTTTTTTATGATAAATTGGGGAAACGGGTCATCAACCTTATCGGGTCGTCCGAAACAGCCTCCATGCAGGTTTGGGATTCAAAAACAGACCGGGAATTTCCGGTGAATGATTTTAAACCCCTCCCCTTCACAGAAGTAAAAGTACTGAATGATCATGGCAATAATTGCATGATAGGTGAAATAGGTGTTATCAATGTTTTCACCGATGCAATATTAAAGAAATATTATAAGAATGAACAGGAAACAAATAGACGAATTAAAATAATCGAAGGGAAAAAATGGTTTGATACCGGAGATCTTGGTATGGTTTTACCGAAAAACCGGGTACGATTTACAGGGCGGCAGAAAAGAATCATTAAACGCGGTTCTAATTTAATCTACCCCGAAGAAATCGAATCTTTTCTCCTCACTCATCCTGATATTGAAGCAATCGCAGTAATCGGGAAAGAAGATAAAATAATCGGTGAAAAAACAGTTGCTTATATCCAGCTTAAAGATAATGCAAAAATAAATCATGGAGATCTCCTTAAATATTGCAAAGGGAAATTAAGTACATATAAAATCCCGGATAGATTTGTTATCACAGTCGATATTCCGAAAGATATTGGGAAAATACAGTATAAAAGAATACGTGAATATGAGGATGATTAAGTGAAGGATTTAAATTTCAACACCTTTGGAGAATTATACAAAACCTGCATATCACTGTTAGATCCATCAAAAACAATTCTTATATTCAATGATACATCGATATCAACATCCGAACTCATGGAACAGGTAGAAAAATATACATGGTGCTTTCATAAAATAGGTGTAAGAAAAGGAACCAGGGTAGCCTACAGCCTTCCCGATTGTCTTGAAATATACTACATAACAATCGCCTTAAGCAACATCGGTGCATCTGCAATCCCCATACATCATCTTGTACCCTCTGCTCAGAAATCCTCTATCATACGATTTTTCAATGCTCAATTTCTCATTTCAGACGCCCGGCAAGTCACGGATCATAAACGTGAGTTTCTTAAAAATAATGTTGAGTCTTCAATCATCACCCTGGAAAAAAATGAAGAATCCGATTATTCGATTGCCGGAGTAATTGAAGAATACAAAGAAGAGGATTATCCAGAAAGCGTCCTGGAACCGGATGACCCTCTTTTTGCTATTGCCAGTTCCGGTACCACGGGAATACCTAAATTTGTGGAAATAACCCAGCGAAATATGGTAAATGTGGTGAAAGCAACACGATTTTTTATGGAACCCGTGAGTGATTTTAAGAATGATTTTAAAATCTTATGCGCCTTTCCGATGTCAACATCCTCCATTTTGACATTATTAGCAGAACTTTTTTTCAGGAAAACAACTATTCTCCTCGATAATTATTCACCACTGCGATTTCTTTCTCTCATAGAACAATACAAGGTTGATGCCCTGGCTGCTACCCCTGCATATTATGAGGCTATAATTAATCTGCCTGTCATAAACAACTATGCCCTGGATTCGGTAAAAAGAGTCTATTCAGGAATGGATTTTCTCCCCAACAAACGATTGCAGAAAATTAAAAAGATTTTTAAAAACCTCAGGATCGCAGGTATTGGATACGGACTTACCGAGACATCTTCCGTCATTATGGTCTGGCAGGCTTTTAAAGAAAGTGATTTTGATATTCCGACAAACTATTTTACACCGATCCCCGGAATTGGAAATGAGATTAAAATAATAGATTCCCGGGGTAAAAGCGCAGCCGTGAATGAAGAGGGTGAGGTCATTATAAAAGGTTATAATGTCATAAAGGAATATTACAAAAATCAGGATGAAACAAAACAGGCTTTTACAAAGGACGGATGGCTGCTTACAGGTGATCTTGGACGTAAGGACGAGATGGGCAGGATACAGATACTTGGCAGAATGAAGTATGTTATTAAGCGTGGCGGGCGTTCCGTATCACCGGTTGTTATCAATAATCACCTTCTATCACATAATTCCATTTATGCAAGTGCAGTTGTGGGAATACCTCATGATATGTACGGAGAGATGATCTGGGCATTTATATGCCCGGAAAAAGGCCGGAATATCACAACAGGAGAGATAATGAAATATTGCAGAGAGGGTCTTCCGCCTTACATGATTCCCGACCATATTACGTTTATTGACCGACTACCCCAAAAAGGAGGAGTCGGTAAAATCGATAGTGAAGAACTAATTAATATCGCAAAAAAAGAATTATTAACAATGACCGGAGGAAAAAATGAGCAATAGCATCGAATGGATACATTTTCATAAGACCGTATGCGACCATTTAGGCCTGAAAGATAATGAAATCACTCATGAAACAGATATCTACAAAGATATAGGCCTTGATTCTTTAGGCATGGTAAGCCTGGGTATGAAATTGCAGGCAGAATTCAGTGTAACCGTTCCCCTTTCAGAAGTTTCAACAATTAAAACCATAGGCGATTTGTTTACTACGCTCAACGACTATATAAAATAATTAAGATAGCTGCCGGAGGTACGTATGGATTTTTCAGTTGCGACCAACTGGGATTTTGCATTAATCGAGGAATTATCGGGATATCCTGTTTATGAATTCCTGGGAGCCATGGCAAAAAACCCGATAGGCGGGGGAAGACCTGCCGTCATTTTACCGGAACCGGAATCAAAGAAAATAGAAGAGTATATTAAGGAAGTTCATAAAAAAGGAATAAAATTTAATTATCTCTTAAATGCTCAATGTTTAGGTAATACGGAATATGATAAAACCATGCATCAGTCCATACTAAAACATATTGAATGGTTATGCAAAATCGGGGTAGATTCGGTGACAGTCTCAATTCCCTACCTTATTCAAATAATAAAAAAACAATTCCCCTCGTTAAAAATAAAAGCATCTGTAATCGCCGCTATAAATAGTATCCAGCGGGCACACTATTATGAAGAAATGGGAGTCGATGAAATAAATTTGGATTATATGAGTAACCGGGACTTTAATTTTCTATCCAAAGTAAAAAAAAATACACATTGTTCCCTTGTTCTCCTGGCGAATGATATTTGTCTGTATCAATGTCCTTACCGGATATACCATTATAATACGACTGCCCATGCCTCACAGAATTGGTGTAAGATTAATACATTTTATATCGACTATTGCATGATTAATTGCACTCTTCAATTTCTCAATGATCCGGCAAAAATAATAATGTCACGATGGATACGCCCGGAAGATCTTCCCATTTATGAAAAAGAAGGCTATACCCGGTTCAAAATAAGCGGGAGAAATATGTCAACAACCTGGCTCACAAGGGCGGTAAAAGCCTATTCCCAAAAAAAATACAATGGTAATCTTTTCGATATCCTTGCAGCTATCGCAATAAAAATCGATCCTGAGGAAAACTCCTATTGTTATATTGATAACAGCAAATTAGATGGTTTTTTAGAAATCTTTAAAAAAAAGGACTGTATTAATTCATGTTCGGAATGTCATTATTGTGAAACCATTGCAAAAAAAACAGTTTCATACAATAAAAAAAGAGCGGATTATCTTAAAAAATCCTTTCAGGAATTAAAAGACAATTTGATTCAAAGCAAATACTTTCTATAAATCCCTCTCTTATTGTGTTTTTATATACTTTTCAATGACCTTTAGATGTTCCTCACTCATTGATAAAAATTCAATCCCATTATCAAACAACCGGGGTAAAACCTGTTCACTCCAGATAACCCTCCCAAGCACATGAATTGTTTGTGATTCCATAGAAAATGTGAGCTTCACCGTACTCTTTAATTTCATCGGTTGTATGGAAGATAAACAAATCCCCGAAGAACTGATATTTTTCGACTGAGCATCCGTGGTTTTTGTATCATCCGTATTCATATATGATACGGAAACTGTAATATTATATCTCTGAAACCGTCTTTTTTCACTCATCCTCATACCCTTTATAAAGTCCATGTGTGTGAAACAAAAAATAATACGTAACCATCATAATTTTCCAAGTTTCTTATGCTGTAAGTTCAGTACGGAATAAGTATGCAAAGTACGAACAAAATATTCAAGTCTTATTCAAAAAGTTCCATAGTCCTGTATGCTTTTACAAAAAGTGTCGGCGGCAGATTTCTGAACTTCTCCAGTTCTTTTGTAAAGAAAAGTTTATTTAAAGAAAATAATCGCACGACCTTCCCGCTTTGCTGTCCGGGCATACCCATCATTATAAGGATTGCGTCCGATGATTCTTCTTCGATATTTTTATTAATCGGTTTATCGTCTTCGTCGATGACAAGTACTTCGCCTGCTAACCGTGCAATATAGAGAAGCCGGTTCAAATCACTTTCCGCTTTTTCACGGTCCTCACCTTTAAAGAGCTTCCGGATAAGCCGGACATTTTTTACAGGTTTCCCCTCCCGCCTGTCACTTCTATTTATGATATAAGAGAGGAGAGCCATCAAATTCCCGTTTTCTTCACCTTTCCACCAAATATCGATCCGGCGGCTCTCGGGAGCACGTAAAATGCCATGCTTATACAAGAGTACATTTTTTTGCATATTTACAATTCGCTCAATAACATTAATATTATTTATTCTCGGGTCAAGGGGAAGAAGAGCGGTATTTGTCTGAAAACCTCCGGGGACAGAGGCCTGGAGGATCGAGAGGATCGCATTGTCAAAATCATCTTCCGGAGATTCGACGATCTGGGATCCTTCCGGAATAAAATATTCAGGTTCCCCGGATTTCTGAGGTTTCAGGACATTCACCATGGTGAGTCCCTGGTAGCTTGATAATCGTCTCCCCACATCCAGGGTACTCTCCGATTCATCAATCTTATCCGACATGCAAAAAACACTTACAATGGGCCTCCAGTTTTTCGAACCCTGAATAATCCGCCTCATACGTTTAAAACCCCAATTCAGCATGCTGAAGAGAAGACCCCACCACACACCTTCCAGCCTGTTTTTTGTTTTAAATTTTAATAAAAATATAAAAATAATGATTTGCAGGACAATGAGGGTTACCCCAATCCAAATATTAAAAAGAGAGATTACAACCATACATATAATAAATCCATAAAGAGAAATGAGCCAGTGTCCTTTTGATGTGGGCCTGAAACTCGGATTTCCGCTGATACGTTCCAGGAACGCCGCAAGATTGACCCAGCCATACACCAGAAGGAAACAAATACCCACAATAAGTGACGCAAAGTAAACACTTCCTGCCCAGGTGACAGCTAAGACAATTCCAAATACAAAAACTGTCGCCCGCCTCGGCTCAACTCCTTTTGCGGTAAAATCTTTTGCCAGAAAAGAGAGAAAACGGGGAAGAATACTATCTTTTGCCAGAGCCTGAGCTGTTCTGGGTGCTGTCATAAAGTAGGAGAGGGCGGAAGATCCCGAAGCAAACAGAATCCCTGATAAAATCAATATATAAATAAATGGTACGGCCTTGAGGGTAAAGATATCCAGAATATAAGGAAGCCCTTCTTTTGTCGGCTGGAGGGTCTCGGGATTAACAAATGAAAACACAACAGTGATAGTTAAATAAACAGCAGCTGTAATTCCAATGGCAAAGAAAGTCCCGCTGGCAAGGGATTTTCTCGGATGTTTAAGATTACCGCTCATCCCGACACCGGCATCAATTCCCGTTACCGCAGGGAAAAAAGCGGCAAAACCAGCCCAGAACCCCCCGAGGATGAGAGCACTTTGCGCATTGCCGGTTAAATTCGGAAGGATAGTAAAAACAGGTTCCGAATCCACCTTAAAATTAAGTAAAGGGGTTATTAAAATGGCGCCGATCGAAACAGAGAGGATAAGAAAAATGACCATCTGGATCTTCACGATAAAATCCGCCCCGATAATTGCGGAAAAAAAGGCAACAATAGCGATCGCTGTTGCAATGATTTGTGTCTGAACTAATACGGAAAAACCAAACTGAGCAACAAGCTCCTGTACAAGAGGTATCTGAATAAGAATAGGTTGGAGAGCCGTTGCGAAACCGAGAACATAAAACCCGATACTTGCTGCCTGGGCGATAAAAAGCTGAATCCCGATTGACCCCCCGAACGCCCGGCCCAGAGAGCGTTTTGAGATCGCGTACATCCCCCCGGGACCAACATTTTCGAGATTTGTCGTACAGTCTGCGATTGAAAATGAAGTGGCCAGGGTGAGGGTATTTGCAAGGACAACAATAAGGATCATATCTTTGAGCCCAAAAGCCCCCACAAGACCCGGAAGAATGATAAAAAGCACTGCTCCGAGGATAGCCTCGTATGAAGGGACAAAAACTCCCTGGAAAGTACCAAATTTCTTCATACACTTCTCCAATAGAATATAATGAAACAAGAATAACCTTATAAAAAGGATAATGCAAGGGGAGGAAATTTTATTTTAGATAATTTCAGTGAAAAAGGATCTTACAAAATGATAAGATTTTTTCAAGCACAATCAGAATTCACCTTCCCTAAAATCGATATTCTTTGTCATCATACCTGATCGTAACAGTATTGGCGTCTCCATCCTTATTCGTTTCCACCCGCCCTATGACCCGGGCATCAATAGTAAAGGAATTGGCGATTTCAATAATCTCCTTCACTCGCTCTTGGGGGCAGTAAATTTCAAGTCTCTGACCCATGTTAAATATTTGAAACATTTCCGCGGAATCAATATCTCCGGATTTTTGAATTGCTTTAAAAATCGGAGGCGTCTCGAAGAGATTATCTTTTATATAATGAAGACCCTTGCCGAAAGATTTACATTTAAGGAGGCCTCCTCCTGTGTTATGAATAATACCATGAATACTTTTTCTATCATTCTCCAAAATCCGCTTGATAACCGGGGCGAATGTTCTGGTAGGAGACAGGAGTGCCTCTCCCACGGTAAGGTCACTCCCGGGAAGATTATCGGTCACTGCATAGGGCCCGCAATACACCTTACTCCTGTCAATTGTCGGTGAGAAGGTTTCCGGATATTTTTCTTTATATCTGCTGTGAAGAAGCAGGTGCCGGGCAGCCGTGAATCCATTAGAGCCGATTCCTGAATTATAGTGATCCTCGTAACGTGCTTTACCGAAGGAAGCCAGTCCGACAATCTGATCCCCATCTTTGATATTGTCACAATCAATAACATCTTCTCGTTTCATTCTCACAAAGATCGTGGAATCCACAATTATTGTTGAGACAATATCTCCGACATCCGCAGTCTCTCCCCCGGACATGGAAACTGTAATATCAAAACCTTTCAGCATTTCAAC
>JAFGRV010000205.1 GCA_016934975.1 Spirochaetales bacterium
AGAAAAATAGAAAAAATTATGGTTTTTTAACCCTCTGAATAGAAAATATTATTAGAACTGGAAAAAAGAATGATTTTCCCTGAAAATAAAAGATAAAAGGAATAGCAATACATTGTATTCATTATGTATCAATTTTAAATAATCCACAATGTCTTTTATAAATTCAATTAAACAGATATAACTATACAGAAAAGAATATTACACTTCTGACAAATCCTACCTGATAATATATTTACGCACAAATATCTTCTTATCATATAGCTATAAAAACAGAACCAAAACCAACAACATCGTCTGAATTCTCATATCAACTCACTAAATAATCATGAATTTTTTTGCCTTTTATTTAAAATTTAATTATATTCAGTTGAAAGGCGGGAAGAACAAATGGGAAAACGTATCATTTTATCAGTCTGTATGTTGCTGTTGCTTTTTTCCTGTGATCATGAAAATAAGGATCGCATCTACAAAACCAGTGTCACTCCTTCTGATAAGGAGGTGAAAATGAAATCATCATCGGGAGTTCAGATCGAGATTCCTCCTTATACAATAAGTGAAGACAGGGAACTGATGATTCGAACCCCGGGAAAAATCCCTGAGAAGCGGCTTCCGGAAAGTTGTACCCGAACCCTGGTTTCAATCGAAGTCACCCTGGGAGATAAAAGTCAGTTAGATGACTATATGCGGATAACGATCCCCTTTAATCCCGGGGATCTGGAGGGTGCGGATCCCGAAGCAGTATTGGATGTGTACACAACAGATCCTGAAACCGGGGAGCCGGAACTTCTTCTTTCCGAGATTCAGGGGAATACCATTATTGCGTACACAGATCATCTTTCCTATTTTGAAGTGAATCAGAATCTCTATTCTATTGAGGGTAAAATACGCCGGGCCGGGCTCGAGATGAATCGAGATGATCTCGTTGCTTTTGTTAAGAAAATTAAAGGCGGGTCCCCTGTAAAGGATTCAACTGCCGAATTGGCCTGGAACTCCTTTAATACCGGCCTCGGCTGGTCAGCTGATTTCGGGTCTGTGGCCCAGCTTTTAAAACAGACCGATCACATGTCAAAGTTTCTCGACGGCTTTTCCAGCCTTGGGAATATTATGTTTTATATGGGAACTGCAAAGGATCTTATCGAGGGGATGGAGAATGATGATTATACTGTTTTCCGGGAAAATATCCTGGTGAACGGGCTCGGTTTTCTTGTGGGTAAATTGGCTACCCCCCATGTGCAGGCTGCATATGCCGCGGTAAAAGTGATGCTTTATATGGGTGATGTGATGCAGGCGTATCTTAATAAAAAAACCTATGCTAAATTTGATTATGCCTATGATAAAATATATGATACGGCGGTGATGGAAACTTTCCGTAATGCAAGCAACAAAAATAATCCTTCGCTTTTAGCCATCGATTATAAAATCTCCTGGTATAAAAAGATATTAAAAATACTTAATACCGTGACACCGGAAAAATTCGAACCTACCCTCCGTGCGGCTGTTTTGCACGAAGTATCCGCACCTCTCTCGGAAAAGTATTTTGATGATTTTACCATGTATCTTGGCGAATATGTCCAGGAATACCAGGGGGAAGATAACTGGCTTTTTAAGGTATTTAAACTCCGTACAGGTGATAATCTGGACGCCTTTTTGGATCAGAAGGTTGTGGAAAAACTGGCCGAGCTGAAACCGGTACTCTTAAAAGCGAGCCAATATCTTTTAACCCAAACCGAGGCCGCTTTTTACAAACAACTCAGCCGTATGAAACAGGACCTGTACACTCCCTATATTTTGACATTACAGCTTCAGGGAGGTCTCCCTGAAAAAGCGGAGGTTGAATATCAGTTACAACACGGATCTGAAGTTGTTGAACGTTTCCCGAACAATCAGGAGAATTCCGTGAAGCATGCCATGACCATAAATGATTATCTGCGGTTGGAAGCCCCCCATACTATCGCGGCAGTCATTCAGTCTCAAGACGGAACAAAAACCATAAAAAAAGACTTTGTCATGAAAAAAGCAAACCAGACAATTGTCTTTAACACCGGTCTGGCGGAAGAGAAGCCCGCCCCGGAAGAAAAGACGAATGATGACGAAGAAATCACCGGAAACAGGGAAAACCCGGATGAAGAAGAGTATGCTGATACAAAAGAGGAGCCCTGGCGCAGCGAGTTCGAGGGTATTAAAAACCGGATTACCAGCGCCCCGGAATATCCATCTTCGGGATCGGATGATGATGTGATGGCCTGGGAAACTGCTATGTGGAACTGGTACAATTCGATGATATCGATTATTGGGATCAAAGACGGTATATTCACCAATCCCAGGGTATATGAATACCCTGAATATCAATCCGAGATGGAAGGGCTTCTCAACCGTATTTATGACAGGATTGATGTCCTCACCGGCGGCCGTTAACGACACTTACTTTTACCCGCTTCTCCCTCGCGGTATTTACGGTATCGCCTATCTCTTCGTATGTCAGGTCCCTCTGCAATGCAATATCAAATACTATTATACAGTGTGAAAAGTCAATAAAAGAGAAGGGGTATAAAACCTTCATTTGCAAAATTCCATTTCTTATGCTATTATTCCGCATATTCTTGTTTTTTAACAAGGATATGCGGAATAATAGCGAAACGCAGGTTCGCGAGAAATCAAAAATTTTCACAATAGCAACGTTGTAATAGATTAATTATTTGGAGTGCGGGCGTAGCCTGCGTAATGATATAATCCTTTCATCATAAATTGTGAGGAGTAAAAAATGAAAAATCTTTTGGTTTTACTGGTTTTCATGGCAATAACAACCACACTGGCGGGTCAAATCGAAATCCGCTATGGTGATGTAAATGATGATTCGGCTGTGGATATTGTCGATGGTCTCCTCACAGCCCAACATTATGTGGGATTGGATCCTGTTGGATTTAATTCGGAGGCAGCGGATGTAGATGCGGATGAATCAATCACAATAATTGATGCCCTCCTCATCGCTCAATATTATGTAGGGTTGATAGCAATATTCCCTGCTCAGAATCAATTGTTAAAGAATTATGGCACCCTGCCGACAAACTACTCCCGGTCCGATCTTCAGGCAGCCTACGACGACTGGAAAAATACCCTCGTCACCAGCGAAGGCGCCCGCGGTTTTTTGCGGGTGCGTAAACCTGACTCGGGCTCGATTATCGATTCCACCGTATCAGAGGGCATCGGCTATGGGATGATTCTGGCGGTGTACATGGACGATCGGAATCTGTTCGACAATCTCTGGAAATATGAGCAGCTCTTCCTTAATAACAATGGCCTTATGAATTGGGAAATCCACCCCGACGGAAACAGCGTCATCGGGACCGGCGCTGCGACAGACGGTGACGAAGACATGGCCTGGGCCCTGGTGATGGCTCATCGCAAGTGGGGTGGTTCCGGGACCCTCAACGACACCTATCTTCATTTTGCCGTCGACCTCATCAACAGGATCTATCAGTATGAGTTTATTCACAGCGGCGAGCATAAAAACATGCTCCTCCCCGGGGATTCCTGGGGCACTCCGGACATTACAAATATCTCTTACTTCGCTCCCGCCTACTACCGGGTATTCGGTCAGGTAACAGGCAAGGTTGATGAATGGAACGCCATCATCGATACAAATTATATCGTATTGAACAACAGCCTGAACGCTGCCAATGGGAATGAAAACAATGGTCTCGTTCCGGCCTGGAGTAACTTTGCCGGGATGCCGGTGGAAGCCTATTCAGGGGCACCCCTTCACTTCCAGAATGACTCGACCCGCACACCCTTCCGGATCGGGCAGGACTACTGTTACAACGGTGATCCCCGGGCCAAAGCTTATCTATCGAAGATTACTTCATTTTACAGGAGTGTCGGAATCTCCAATATTGTGGATGGCTACAATCTTGACGGCACACCACATCCGGACTTTTCCCGTAACGGGGGCCGACCTGCTTCATTTATCGGACCGGCAGGTGTCGGGGGGATGAGCGATCCGGTAAACCAGGCGTTTATTGATGAAGCATATGCCGCAGTTGCGACACTATCCCTGGATGCCGGGACTATCTATTATCAGAAGTCCTGGACAGCCTTGTCACTTTTGATGATGACAGGTGGGTTTGTCGTACTGCCTTAGTTTTAGCAGCAATGCAGGTTTTTTAAAAAATCGGTATGCTTAAGACGCGGGTTCTTTAAAGATAAAAATGTATTATGAGTAAGAACGTACTTTAAAGTATTGTTTGAGCTGCCGGAGGCTCAGCCTCACTTGAACTATAATCTCCGTTATATCCTGAAAATAGTTATTAAATCAAATCTGTTTGATGCACCGATTTTTTTAAAAATCTTGGTAATATGATACTCCACAGCCCGTTTGGAGATGTGAATCATGTCAGAAATTTCCTTGTTGATATGTCCTTCCAGGAGTAATTTGATAATTTCTTCTTCACGTGAAGAGATGTCATATTTAGAACAGAGGGATTCAAAATTTCTTTCGGATATCAGATGATCCCCTTCCTCGATCTTCGAGAAAAAGTTGTCTAATCTTTTACGTATCTTTATGATTTCTCGTTTTTTCATTTTCGTCCGTAAAGTAATTATCGAATGGATTTTTTTTTCAAGTTCAGTGATGGAAAAGGGCTTTTTAATGTAATCAATGGCCCCCCCTGCAAGACCCCGGATCTCTTCATCCTTGCCGCTTGCCGCGGAGAGAAAGATAAAGGGAATGTCGCAATAATCCTCGGTTTTCGTGAGTGTCGCGAGGAACGTATGTCCATCGATTCCATCCATCATAATATCCGAGATAATCAACTCCGGCCGGTCGATAGTCTTGAGTTTTTCAAGGGCGGTCTGCACGTCTGTTGCGAGGAAAATATTATAGGTTTTTTTAAGGGAAACTTTAAGGAAATGAAGCATCTGCACATTGTCATCTACGATGAGTATTGATGTCTTGTCACCGGTAATATCTTCTTCTGTGATATCCTCTTTAAAAATGGTTCTCACCAGGGGCTTTATAAGGGGGGTATTATCAGTATCTTGCGCGTCGGCCGGTTCATTACTTGCAGTAAAAACGCATGTGAAACATGTACCGGTGCCCCTGTTTTTCTTAACAGTAATGGACGCGCCAAGATCGTCGATAATTTTTTTTACGATGGAAAGTCCCACACCGATGCCCTGGCTGCTTGACCGTTTCTGCGAGAGCTGATAATAGGGTTCGAACAAGTGTAAGAATGTATTATTGGATAGACCAGGCCCATTATCTTTTACACAAAATTGGGCCTTTCCTTTGATTTTTTTTACTTCCACCCATACCTTCCCTCCTTTTTGAGTGTATTTAATTGCATTATCCAGCAGATTGTTCAATATTCTGTCCAGGGCCCAGGGGTCGATTTTGATAGTAACATTATACTCCACTTGAAGCCTGAGGGTGATGGCTTTTTTAAACGCGACAGGCTGGAACAGAGTGCATTTTTTTTGTACAGCTTCAGAGAGGTCTATGACGGAATCATGAGAATATATCATTGTGCCTTTTTCAAGACGTTCCGCATCAAGAAAATTAAGCATGTTTTCCAGGAGGATATCGATATTTTGTTTGATAATTTCAAGGTCGGGATCTGATGCTGTGCGTTTCATATATTGTTCAAGGTAATTCTGAATCAGAGTAAGGGGTGTTTTCATCTCATGGGCGACATTAATAAAAAAACGGGTCTTCTGCTTATTCGAATGATGCAGCTTCTGATTTATCCTTTCCACTTCTTTCGTGAGGTTAATACTTTTAATACAATTTGCGAGTTGCGTATATAATATATCGTATGTACCTGCGGAATTTAAATTCACTTCCATGGCGAGCAGGCCGTATTGTTCATTTTCATGCAGGAGGGGAAGAATGCAGTATGATTTTTCGCTGCTCCCGGAGAGTATTTCATCGAATATGGAATTTAACGGAATATTTTTTTTTCTTTTGCTCTGTTTTTGCGGTTTCCGCTTATATTCCGCTATGCGTTTTACCGTGGGGGAGGCAGCGGGTGAGTCTGTATAAATAAAAAGATCGGCGCTTTCAATTCCCAAACCCGGTAAATGACGTGCAAACCATTCGTCAAACTCACTCATATTTTTTAAGAATTTCAAGTTATCTATGCTTGCGAGAATATCCAGGAAAAAAAATTCAATATCTTCTCTATGTTCCGATAATCCGATGTTTTCAGGTATTGTTTTTTCGGAAGAAACTGATCCGGACTTTTGTGTGTAAGGATCTATTGACTGGTTTTTCCTGTTGTCTCCGGGGGAGCAGCCGCAGGAGGAGTGAATGATAAGTTCCGTATCAAATACCACATCCGCTCTGTTCGGATCATAGTCGAGAAGATTTGATATTGCGGTTTTTCCGATTTCGAATACATACTGACGCACTGTCGTCATCAAAGGTTTCGGAAAGAAGGCGTAACGGATACCATCAAAACCGGTAAGGGCGATGTCCGAAGGCACACGGATACCTCGTGTTTTCAGTTCATCCAGTACTCCCCGCGCCATGACGTCATTTGCGCAGACAATCACTTCTATATCTTTTCCGGGTTGCAGGTTTCGATGGTCCAAAAATGTTACAATCGCGTTTTTTCCCGAATGATAGGTGAAATGACCATTAATTATAAATGCCGGATCAAAAGGTATGCTATATGAATCAAGCATTGATCTGTAAATATCTGACCGCTCAATGGCATCGAAATTTGTTTCCGGCCCATTTATAAAGGCAAACTTCCGGTATCCGTGATTTTCGATAAGATGCTGTAAAAGCTTGCGAAATCCGGGGGCGTTATTAGAAAGGATCGCGTTTCCATAGACTGTTTTAAAATCAATAGTGATAAGCGGAAGGGAGGAATATCGTGAAACGAAATCATTTATCTGCGTATTGGTACTGTAATCGATGACTCCCGACATTATCACAAGTCCGTCAAGTGAGGCTTCATGCGCAATATCATATACAATATTATGGTTATCATCATAAGAATATGGAGAATGAAGAGAACGTCCGGTAAAGTAAACAACCTGAACATCCTTGTGTTTTGCTTCGTACTCGATCCCGGACACAAACTCAAATAAATAATCACCGTAAAACCATGAACTAAAAACACCGAAACGGGGGCATGAGTTGTGATTAGGCTTTTTTCTCATAAATAACAGTCTTTATTAGATCCGGAAAATAGAACTGAAACGGGATACTCACCAGCTATGCCCGTCCTTTTTTATTTTTTCGGTTAATGCAATGTCTTTTAAAATAAAATATTTTCCATTGTACCGGATCACCGGAGATTTGTCAAATGATTTAAATATCGAGGCATTTGCGATGTAGCCTTTTTATCTGATGAGAGACAAAATACCACCCCCCTCTGAGGAACGATTGGCCTGCGGCCAGATG
>JAFGRV010000206.1 GCA_016934975.1 Spirochaetales bacterium
ACAACAGCTCCAACAGCTGCACCGACAGATGCTCCGACAACAGCTCCAACAGCTGCACCGACAGATGCTCCGACAACAGCTCCAACAACAGCTCCGACAGCAGTACCGACAACTCCTCCTGTTGTAAAATCAGCCGGTTCAGTATGGCTTGATCCTTCAAGTCAGACGGTCAGTAATGGCGCCGCTTTTACACTCAATGTACATTGTCATACAGGTAATGCATATCTTGCAGCCTATGGTATCGATTTCTACTTTGATACATCAGTTATCAATATTGATTCAAGTGTATCCAGAATAGTAGAAAAAGGACCGGATGGTTATCTCGCAGCTTCCAACACCGGAACAGCAGGTAAAATCGTCACCAGTGGTTTTGACGCATCAGGCGTCGGCCCAAGTTCAGATATTCATCTCCTTATCATCCATATGGTAGGAACCGGTTCAGGAACTTCTGCAATAGATATTGATGTAAGAAGTTTTGTCGACGATGCAACAACTGTTATCGGAAATCCGAATGGTATTTCAGGGAGTGTAACAGTTAACTAATCGATTTCAGGTATGAGAATATCATACTAACATTGTATACGAGGAGGGGCAGATATCTGCCCCTCTTTTTTTTGCTTTCAAAATTTTTAATTATGTTTATCTGTCTCTCTTTACGTTAAAAAAGATAGAAATATTAAATCCCGAGTGACAGTTTATTGGGATACGTGTGTTATATTTATAAAGCAGAAAGGAAAGGCAATTGCCGGTTAATGTAGAAGATCTTTATAGAAAATATGGTCCTATGGTCATGAGACGCTGTAGACAACTTCTTTCAAATGAGGAGGCTGCATTGGATGCTATGCAGGATACCTTTGTCAATGTTCTTCGAAATAAAGATAATCTAAAAGCAACGTATCCTTCCGGTTTGTTATACCGGATCGCGACAAATGTATGTCTCAATATTATAAGAAAAAGAAAGAAGATGAGTATGGTCCAAAATGATGACCTGCTTTCTGCTATTGCCGCAGTGAATGATATAGAAGAAAAGATAATACAGAAAGATGTGATTAACCTGATATTTCAGAAAGAAAAAGTATCTACAAAAGTGATGGCTGTGATGCACTATGTTGATAAGATGACATTCAAAGAGGTTGCGTCAGAAGTGGGTCTTTCGGTTTCCGGTGTAAGAAAACGCCTTAGAAATCTGAAAAAACGGGTTGATGCTTTGAAGGAGGTGATTTTGTGAAAAATACTCAAAGTCATATTTCAGATTTAAAGCTGGAGAGATATATCCTTGGGGAATTGACCGGGGAAGAAAAAAATGAAATTAACATACTAATTAAGTCAGATGCGGCACTTGCTGCCCGTTATCAGGCAATCCTTTCATCTAATAATGAGATTTTAACTCTCTATCCACCTGAAGGTTTGGGGTTAAACATCCAATGGAAATATAACCGTGAGGTTGAGCAAAATAGAAAAAGAAAGAGAATGTTTACGATGAGATCCCTTTCCTTTGCCGGAGCATTTCTTTCCATTTTTATTTTATTGTTTGTCTTAATCCCCTCGGAAAAATTTCCTTTTCCCATTTTACAGCAGAACGAAATAGTCAGGCCAAAAGGTGAAATGTCGATTAAAATATTCCGTAAAACACAAGACGGGGCAGAACTTCTATCTTCAGGAACAACAGTGAAAAGTAACAGCAGCTTTCAGATTAAATATTTTGCAGCAAACCAAAAATATGGTATAATTTTTTCTATCGATGGAAGTGGATATGTAACACTCCATTTTCCGACATCAAGGAATGGATCTCTTCTCCTGGATAATGGCAAGGAAGTCGCTTTGCCGGAATCCTTCCGCCTGGATGAAGCCCCGGGTTTTGAGCGGTTTTTCTTTGTTGCCTCAAAAGAATCATTTGAATTAAATGATGTCCTTGAAGCCGGGTATCAACTTGCAGAGAATCCCGGGAAAGCGAAAACTCATGATCTTGATCTTTCGAAAGGATTTAACCAGGAATCGTTTATCCTACTTAAGGAGGGGCTATAATTATGAAATATAATAGAATCAAAGTGCACATTACCGTATTAATTCTTATATTTTCTCTATTTATTATTCCGGTATATGGAAAGGATTCGAATTCATCTGTAACACTTCATCGATTCGCTCTTATTATCGGATCCAATAATGGGGGAGATGAGAGAGCAGTACTCCGTTATGCAACAAAGGATGCCCTTTCTTTTGCTCAGGTCATGAAAGACATGGGTGCAGTATATAACAATAATATGATAGTTCTTATTGATCCTTTAAAAAAGCAGGTTGAATCCTCGTTTATTGAAATGAAAAAAAAGGTTGCAACATACAATGATGTCCCGGGAAGGAAAGAATTGCTTGTTTATTATTCGGGACATTCAAATGAAGAAGGTCTTCTCCTCTTCGGGGAAATGTATTCATATAAACAATTCCGGGATGAAATTTCAAATGTTAAGGCTGATGTCCGGGTTGCGATTCTTGATTCGTGTTCCTCCGGGGCTTTTACCCGGACAAAAGGTGTCATCCGGCAGCCGTCATTCCTGGTCGATTCTTCCAATGAAATGGAGGGATATGCCTTCCTTACCTCAAGTGCGGAAGACGAGGCAGCCCAGGAATCAGATTCTATAGAAGCATCCTTTTTTACCCACTATCTCGTTTCCGGATTGCGCGGGGCGGCAGATACCTCAAAAGACGGAATGGTAAGTTTAAATGAAGCCTATTCTCATGCATTTTCAGAAACCCTTGCACGTACGGAAAGAACGCAATATGGCCCTCAACACCCTAAATATGATATTCAACTCACCGGAACCGGAGATCTCGTTTTAACTGATATTCGTGAAACCTCGGCAAGTCTTCTTCTGGTTGATGAAATTGAAGGCCGGCTCTTTATTCGTGATAAATCGGGACATCTCATCGTTGAATTAAGAAAAAATACAGGACATACGGTAGAATTAGGACTTGAACCGGGAAAATATGAAATCACACTCGACCGGAATAAAGATCTTTTACAGGGGTCAATATCACTTAGAAAACATGACCGTAAAATCCTGTTAATATCTCAATTGACATTGGTTGATGGAGAAAAGGCGACCATACGCGGTGATGAAATATCGACGGGTGAGAACACTGAAAATAGCAGTGATACGGGATTAACGGTTATTCCTTTTCATTACTCTTTTTTCCCTTTATTTAATGAGTCCGGCTTTTTAAATATGAATTACACCTATACTTTTTCGTTAAATCTTCTTATTGGTGCCGCGGCAAATATGAATGGATTTCAAATAGCTTCACTGGGAAATATTGTCAGGGATCATATGTATGGCGGACAGGGTGCCGGTATTTTTAATTATGTAGGTGGAATGATGTACGGATTTCAGGGAAGTGGTATCGGAAATATAACATCCGGGGAGGTCATCGGTTATCAGGGGGCAGGTATTTTTAATTTTAGCGGCGGAAATGTTTCTTATGTACAAACCGCCGGTATTATTAGTATTGCCCTGGGAAATCTGACGGGATTTCAAGGTTCGGGAATCGCCGGTTATGCGGCAGAGGTTCACGGATTCCAGGGATCGGGAATTATTAATATAGCTGATGGGAAAATAAGTGGTGCCCAGGTTGCCGGCATCTGTAATATAGCGGGAAGTGATTTATCAGGAGCCCAGGTTGCGGGAATAAGCAATTATTCTGCACAGACAAAAGGTGCTCAAATCGCCGGAATTGTGAATATTACAGGAGATCTGAAAGGTTTTCAGGGTGGTCTCGTGAACGTAGCAAAGAATGTATCCGGTCTGCAATGCGGGCTTGTAAATGTTGCAGATAATTATGAGAATGGACTTCCCGTCGGACTTATCAATATAGAAAAAAATGGAGTGTTTGCCGTTGATATGTGGTTTGATGCCTCCGGCTATACACATCTTGGCTTTAAATTCGGCACTAAATACACCTATGCATTGATCACGAGTGCGATGATCGTCGAATCAGAGCCCCTTTTCTGGTCTTATGGACTTGGTTGGGGCATACATATTCCCCTCTCGGTATTCTCTTTTGAGTCAGATATTACCTGTAATGTCCTCAATAGTGGTGTTTCGCCGAAATGGGAAAATTTTGAAGGAAAAACAAATCTCCTCCCGAGGATTCGTACCTCATTAGGACTGATGATCGGAGATTTTATAACACTCTTTGGAGGTTATTCTTTTAATGTATATTCGCCCTGGCTCAATAATGATTATACTGATGATACCTGGGAAATAGATTTTGATCTCTTTACTATTTCCGAGACACTTCATATCGGGTCCGAATTATTTGCCGGTGTGTCTTTTCATTTATAAATCAGTACTATGATTTTAGTATTTCCGAGATGGAGTTAATTACTTTTTCGTCTGTTTCTTTCGTTAAAATAGTGGAAAGATATTTTTTTAAATTCTTTGGGGAAAGCCTGTGTAATGCCTCTATTGCATACACTTTTTGAGTATTATCCGCACTTTTAATAATCTGTTTTAGCAGCGGAATAACCTGA
>JAFGRV010000207.1 GCA_016934975.1 Spirochaetales bacterium
GAAGAAATATAAATGGAACTTGACTGGGTGAGATTGTTGTAAACTTCACTCACCGATACTCCCGCTGAATTCAGATGTGTCACTGTGCACGTATAAGTTTGGGGTGGTGTTGTCGGAGGGGGAGTTTGAGTAGGAGTGGGTGTTGATGGCGGTTGAGTCACTTCGATAATTGGTGTCGGAGTTGGAGTCTCATCGCTTGTGGGAGTCGGAGTCGGAGTCGGTGGTTCACTTACTGTCGGCGTTTGATCCGGGGTGTCCCAATATGTTGCCGTGACTGTCGTATTACCGGTAAAATTCCTTACAATCGTACTTGTCGAGGTCGGATAATCAATGTCGGCATTTCCTGTAGCACATACCCAGGTGTTAAAGGAGAGGTAATCTATGTAATA
Organism: Spirochaetales bacterium; assembly: GCA_016934975.1. Taxonomy (GTDB): domain Bacteria; phylum Spirochaetota; class Spirochaetia; order SZUA-6; family JAFGRV01; genus JAFGRV01. The sequence continues at coordinate 390 of JAFGRV010000207.1, forward strand.
CACACCATCACCTATTTTAATCGTCTCGGCGGTGGAAATGAAGACTGTGCTTGAAGCGGTGAGTTTATCATGGGTGATTCGAATAACATCTCCTTCCGGGTCATAATACTCAACGGTGAGCTGATACGTCGGCTCCGGGCTTGGGGTCGGTGGTGATGTGGGGGGGGAGGTCGGGGTACTGTAAACGGCTGTGATCCTTACATTTCCGGAAAAATTCCGGATGGTTGTCATATAAGAAAAAATATTATCGATAGTTGCAGTCCCGGAATTAAATTGCCATCTATTAAAATAGAGAATATCATCATAGTGAACTCCGTCCCCGATAGGAATCGTGTTGGCGGAATGAATACTTATGCTGCTTGTGTCGTTCAGATTATTGTAGACTGAAATTAAATCATTTCCGTTTGAATCTTTGTAGTTCACTGTTAATGTCCATGACGGGGGAGGTGAGGGAGTTGCCGTTACTATCTGGGTCGGCTCCGGTGTCCCGGTGTAATACGTCGCGGAAATTGTCACATCGCTTTTAAATGAAGTGACTGATGTTGCCGCCGAATAGGGATTCTTAATAACTGCGTTGCCTGAAATCACCCACTCTTTAAAATATTGCTCTAAACTCGGCTCTTCACTCAGAGGTATTGTTTGAGGGGCTTCAATGTTTACACTACTGTTTTCCGTAATATTGTTGTGGACAAGGGTTTTTGGCTGCCCGCCGGTATTAAATGTATTAATAGTCATTGTGTATGTTTCCGGAGGAATGGTATCGGAGGGGATGGCAAAACTGGTATGTGACCCGACTGAGTTAGCTCCGTATTTAATCCACATATAACCCCCTTCGCCCCAGCTTGTTCCCCAGGAATTCCGAAGGAGCCATGCTCCCCGTTCATCATCCCAGCCTGCCAGGACAACAGCGTGATTTACTTTGGTTGCGTTTCCATTAAATACTCCGCTTGCGTAATATCTGAAGGCATTATCGACCGCGACAGCGGTAAAGACAGGACCATAGGTATGGATAGCGTTTTTAATTGCATCCACCGAATTGGAAACACTCCGGAAACTCGCTATCGGATAATAAAGGGAGCATTGATCATTACATTGAGAATCTTGTGCCGTATAGGGGAAACAATCCTCCCGGGAGATTCCATCTCTCATCTCGGTAAATGCAGCCCATCCCCCGTTGCAGCCCCATCCCTGGGAATTGCATGAAACGAGAAATTGCTCGGAAAGATTTTCATCCCGGGAAAGAAATATTTTTAATGCCGCTTCGTATGAACCGACAGTAGCAAAAGCCCAGCACGATCCGCATGATCCTTGCGATCTTATGGGAGTACACGAAGACTGCCAGCTGAAACTTGACGGTAAATCCGAGCGTGTCGCGGTAAATGATCTGTCCGGATTCAGGTAATTTCCATATTCCGGAACAAATCCGCACAATGCACTCATGGGGAAATGAGCAATTTCATTTGTATCAACAGTAAACTCATAATCATTTGCTTCAATATCCTCGCGGACTTCTTCCAGTTCTTTTTCGATCATTTCATCTGTTATTTCAGTGTCCGGGGAAGCAGCACTTTTATTGTCCAGGGTACATCCCGCAATAATGAGTACTATAAAAATCATCATAATAAAACCGATTTTATATAACTTATTCATAATATCCTCCGTATTCTTTTTTTAAAATAATCTATATTAAATTAATTATTGTTCTTAATTTGTTTCCACAGCCGATAAATAAAAGTAGTGGAAATCAGGTAACCTCATGGTTCTTACTATATACTCAACTGTTTAGAGTTTGACGTTTTCCGGTAATGGATTGTCTCTGCTGTTTTTAAATCACCTCCTTTTTTTATTGTTTTTGAACGTTCTGTTTTTATAGCGGAGTTCAATCATGAATCCCTCAAAAAAAAAGAATTTTTTTTTAAAACAGGTTGAGGGTGTAACCAGGGTCATAGGGTAATCCTGTAAATTTCTATTTATTAAAGAAGAGTTTGAAAGCTCATTACTTGCGTAAAGATAATTGATTTTAATCTCCGGAAGGGAATGATAGAGAGTAGTACTCAGGTCGCTGTTGTAATTTTAACAATGAGATAAAAAAAATTTGAACAATTGTGAGATGCTGCCGCAACAGGAATATCCCATTCTTCTGTTAAAAGTTGTGAGCCGGGTCGGGAAATTGAAAAATAGTGAAACAGGAACGGTTAATATCCGTATGATTGTTGTGAGCTGTTAATAGCCTGCTCCTATGGTCGTGTTCCCGGTAAAGTGTGTGACATTACTGCTGCAGGAGTTCGGGCTTGATACTGTTGCGTTCCCGTTAGAATTCCATTTTGAGAAATGAAGCGTCGTGCCGCCAGGCGGGGAACCGGTCCCGATTATTATCGTACAGGGACAGGAAATATAAATGGAACTGGAATATGTAAGGTCATTGAAAGTTTCCTGAACCGATTCATTGCTTGAATTGAGGTAAGTGACAACACATGAATATGTCGGTTCAGGTGAAGGGGTTGGACTAGATGTAGGAGTTTGTGTGTCTTCTGGGGGTGGTTCGGTGGATGGTGGAGCGGTTGCCGGCGGGACGGTCGGTGGTGAAGTCGGCGGGACGGTCGGCGGTGGAGTCGGCGCGGGAGTCTCGTCAGGGGGCGGGGTGGGAGTCGGTGTGAGCTGCATAGTATAATTTGCTACAATTGTACAATCGTTTATAAATCTGGTGGTGAAGGTATCATTCATATTTGAATTTACTATTAAGGAATTCCCCTGCAAATGGTTCCACCGGGAAAATCTGTATTCGGCTGAAGACCTGGAGTATGACTCGGTGGAAAAGAGATTTACAACGCTTGAACTCTGCACTTCACGCTCCCGTATAAGCGGTTCTCCGCCTTCAAGTCTGGAGATGATAGTCAGGTAGAAAGGAAGCTCTTCGCATTCCCGCTTGAAATATTCCGCGGATAATACAATCCGCACATCTTCATTGTTCTTTAAATATTGGAGACGATAGGCGATCGGGTTGCAGAAAGCCCCGTAATCCGTATTTTTTGCCTGTGTTGTTTTTGTTCGAAAATTTTCAAATCCGGAAAATGTCTGAATTGTCGGAGTCGCATTATTATCCGTAATGTAGGTTGTTATTTTTGTATTGTCCAATATGAGTTTATATTTCTCTATATCAGTTAATTCTTCTGTCGTTACATTATCAATCGCATAGTTAAGGGCAGCGGTAAGTTCTTTATCATCATAAGGAGATTCGATAAAAAAGAGAGCTGTTCTCCCGTATTGAACCGATGAAACATAGACTGGTGATATATCACCGGAGATTTGACTTTCAAGTTCTTCCCATGAAACAGAGGGATCGAATAGCTTACCAGGATCTGACGGGCGATTGATATCGACAGTATAATAAATATAAGTAAATTCGATCATTTTTCTCGTAATAATAGTAGTTGATTCGAAATCAAAAAGGTCATTTAAAAATGAGATTTCCGGATCTTCACTCACAGGTAAATGTGCCGCTAAAACTATTTTTAATTGGTCCGCGGAATGGATGGTTTCCATTCGATGTTTTACTTGCGATGCCGGGGTACTATTTTTTGTCGAAATATAGTTGTTTGTTATTGCCGAGGTGACCTTTGAATATGTAGGATTTGCAATTGTTTTATGAGTTGAACCATCTGCGCTGAATATGTCGAAAGATATTGTCTTCCGTTTCGCCGAGATAGGTATATATTCACCTGTGGTAATAGTATGTCCGGCGATAAGAGCACCCGGCCAGATCACGGGTGAGTGAAGCCGGAGACATACATTATCGTAGAATCCGATCTGTGCTTTGTATTTATAAATGATACATGTATGGTCATGGTTTGGAACCTGAGGCAACTCATTCTGGTTTTCCGAAAGACCTATCCGGATTATCCCTGTTTCCTCGGGTTGATCGATAATCGACAAATTCCTGATATTTGAATTGATAATTTCCTGTTCGGGAAAAGCAATATCATGGGCAACATCATTGCAGCTCACTATTATGAAGAAAAAACAATGTAGTAAAAGCAAGCAAATCTTTGTATTTGTGAAGGATTTCATCGGGACCTCCATACATTATGATTTTTTTATTGATTGTATAGTTTATCATACATTATATAATAATTCAAATTAAATTTTGAATTATTATTAAAATCCTCTTAAAATCTTTGATTTAACAGGATCTCCTCTTCTTTAAATGAAAAGAGTATACATAAATAGTAAAGCGGAGCAGCAGAGCAAATCCCTCACACTTTTTTAAAAAAAAATTAAATAAAAAAGATTGAGGGATCTGCTCGTTTATTACGATTTATTAATAGAGTATGAAATTTTCCGGTGAATTTATTAAACGCTTGCGGTTAAAAGATGAAGAAGCTTTTAAGGAACTTTATAGGGTTTCTCATAGAATGTTATTTAATTATATTCTATTGAAAGTGAATGGTCAGGTTGAAGTCGCGGAAGACATTTTGTCTGAAGTCTACTGCGATGCGATCACGTATTCCGTCTCCTTAACCCTGACTCATAATATTAAAGCATGGCTTTTCAGGATAACAAAATCCAAAATAGGGGATTTTTACCGGAAGCTTAAAAAGGAGCAGAATATTATTAAAGTGCAGAAGGTCATCGTAAAGCAAAATGAATTATGGAACTGGTTTTCCAATTCTCCTGAATCCCGGGTCCTTAATAAAGAAAATCAACTCCTTTTAAAAGCTGCATTTGCCCGGCTGCCGGAATCCAACCGGGAGGTGCTTATAAAGAAATATGAGGAAAAAAAGTCCATGGCCCAGATTGCGGCAGAAATAAAGAAAACTGAAAAGGCGGTGGATAATATATTATACAGGTCAAGAAAATTGTTTCAGGAAGAACTAAAAGAGATGGCAAAGGAGAAAATCTATTTTGAGTAAATCTCGGTAAGAGAGGCTATTGTAGAATAGTATTTATGTTTGCAATAAGCTCAATAAACAGGAAGTGGTATGATGAAAGACAATAGTACAGATTATAGCAGTATCATTAAAGCGGCACATTCCTCATTTCAGGTGAGCAAAGAAGGCGAAGAAAGGATCTTTAGGCGTATTGCGGAATTAACGGAAAAAAAGAGAGAAAAAGTAAATCCTTTCCTTTTTTTCACCTATGTTCCCTCATTATCTGTTATTGTCCTTCTCGTTTTCTTATTGCCACTCATCATCTTTACTTCCTATACCTTCCTGATCCCCCGTACAATCTCCGCTTATCCTCTTGTCCTTGTCTCGGAGTCCGGTGTTCAGGGAAAAGAGGGATCCCTTGTCACTTCCGGATACAGACTCAATCAAGGTGATCGTATTGTAGCAGGTGAGAATACAGTCTGCGATATTACATTAAAAAAAATAGCATCCCTCCGGTTTTCCCCCGGATCGGAAGCAGAACTTACCACATATTCCGAATTTTCAAATCAGGTGACAATTGCCTTGACGAAGGGTTCTCTCTACATCAATAAAGATGAGAAGAAGAAAAGCAATAAAGAGCTTATTGTTCGAGTAGAATCCTACCGTTTTATGATGGCAGGGACCAGGGTTTTCTTTGAGATTAAAGAAAATACACTTGCGGCTATCTGTTTCGAAGGTATTCTTGGGATTTACACAGAGGACGGGACTGATAAAAACCCTATGATTTCCCTTTTTTCGGGTGAAAAAATCGAACTTTCACGAAACAAGGGACCAAGACAATTTATAGTCGACACACTTTCTTCAAAAGAAAAGCGGATCGATGAGAAAAATAAAACATTTCCAAAATATGAACAGAACCCTGAGGATCAGGAACCTGAATTTCAGGACCCTGAGGATCAGGAAGAATCAGGACTACCGGAGGAGAAAGAAGAGTTCATTCCCCGGGAGGATAAAAAAGAAGAAAAAGGAGTAACGACACCCGCGCCGGAATATAAGGAACCTGAAAAACTAATGTTCACCAGGAGTTCCGTCTTTGCACACCTTACGGAGAGTGCCGACCAGTCAGATGCAATAAATTTCTATGCATCCTGCCACGATAATGAATCAGCCTTTATTGTCACCCGAAATAAACTTTTTCGAATCCGTCATGGAAAAGTCGAAGAACCGGTACGATTCCCCGGATCTGTTTCTTTTAAAGTGAGACCTCTCCTGTATAAAAGCACTCTCATTCTTCCGGAAGCACGTAATCTTTTTCTCATTAATAAAGATACAGGGGAAATAATACGGACGATTCCTTTTAAAGAAAAGGAACTCCTCGAAGACAATTATTACCCCTTAATCCGGGGACCATTACTTTATATTCCTGTAAGAAATACAGGGTATTATACACTGGATGTGGAGGATCCCGGTAAAGGATTATCACTCATTTATACAGAGGATTTTCCATTAACACCGGTAGTTATCTCCCCTGACAAGGGAAAAGAAACCCTGATAATCGGGGCGTTTTACGAGAATTATATCGCCGCTCTCGATTCCGGAACACAAGTTCTCTGGAAGATGAATCTTCCCGGGGATTCCTTCTGTAATATGATAAAGATTGATAATAACATCTATACCTATATTTTTGAAGACGACGCGCATAAAATTATCGAAATCTCATCGGCAGGCACCCGGATGCGGGAATGGAAAATAAAGAACCGTTTATCCTCGGATATTTTACCCTATCAGCGATCGATAATTGGCATATATACGGAAGGCACACTATTTTCCATCAACCTTGATACAAATGAGGTGAGAGACCTTGTAAAAGTAGTAAACAGATCATTATCAACACGATCATGGAGAAATTATTATCCTCTCCTTTCAGAAGGGTTTCTTTTTACAGGGACGGAAAACGGACGACTCATCATATATAATCCGGAACAACACTCAATTGAAAAAGAACTGATTATTGATGCAAATGAATCATTTTACACCTCTCCTTTCAGACTCTTAAATGCGTTGTATCTTATCTCCAATAGCGGTACATTGTATCAGGTTTTATAAGAGGTTGATGTCATTACGCAGGACAGGCACGTTATTCCGAAAACTAAAAGCCTATACTTATTCCCATCCCAAGGACATCCCCGGAGAAATGCCTGATAGTATCATATTGGGGGTGGGGGATTAAAGGCAGGGTATAATAGAGGAAAGCGATATCAAGATAAAGAGCAAACTTTTCAGATTGATGAAATAAAAGCCCCATGTTTATACCAAATTTCAGAAAAAGGGTAAGACCTGCATTCGTATAGGTAAAAGGACCATCCAGATGGTCGGTAATGGTGTATATATCATGAAAAACCAATGCCGCTACGCTGTCCAGGACAATACTCAAGGTGCTGGAGGTTCGTATACTCAAGGGAATAATACGGAATTCATGTTGATATATCAGGGGATGATTGTTGAGGGCACTGTCAATGGTTCCGGGATACCCAAGATTAAAACCATATCCAAAGCCAAGACCCAGATAATTCAGATAGTACCAGTAGAAATCACTCTCAAGGGAAAGGAGGCTCAGATTGGGATTAAGATTCGGTGTAAAAAGGGATTTAATCGTCTTCTGATAGATCCTCAGGTTAAAAGAGTGAGAGGATATTTTTTCAAGATACAGTAATTCTTCTATTTTTTCTTCCAGTTCCAGATTCTCTTC
>JAFGRV010000208.1 GCA_016934975.1 Spirochaetales bacterium
ATATACATTAATTAAAAAATTCTGCGGATTTGATGATAACGAATTGCTATCAACCCTGGATATTTTAACCGCATTACAAATTTTTTATGTCGATAGAAAAGAATCCGAAAAATCATGGCCTCCAAATGCAATACTTACGATGCTCATGGGGCATATCAGGGAAAACACAGAAATATTGGAGGATATTAAGAACAACCTCATCGCGTTAGGAATCCCATTTTATGCCTGGGTCATAGATTATGAGGGACATCTGTATAACCGTATCGGTCAGGAAACATACGAACCAATATTTCATACTGAATATTTGAAAGATGTGGCAAAAGCGATGTGGCAGTTGAGTAAAGGGATTTTCGGAAAAAGTTTTTTTACGTATGAAAATCTTGCAGATGAAATGAGAGAATCGGATATTGAACTCATAAAACTCGCTCTACGGAGAATAAGCATTATTATTAATGATAAAGAAATTTTAACTGATAGCGGAGAAAAAAAACAGGAAGCTGTTCTCGCCGGAGATTTTAACTGGAAGTGGATTGTAACAAATGGAAATGAGAATAGTGAAAAAAATGAATGTGTATGTATGAGTTTGAAAGATGTCATAGAGATTATCGAAAATTTAGGAGAACCAGATGTCAAATAAAAAACCTCCGGAACGTATTTTCCTGGATTATCCTCTTGATGTTTTATTAAACAGGGAATGTAAATACAAAGACTATGACACAGTAAATAATGCTACTATATCCGGTAAAAAAAATATGCGCGGCGGTTTGGTTATTCCGTCCGACAAAAATCCGGGAAGTGGGAATATTGTTATTAAAGGGCGGCCCGGAACAGGGAAATCCACATTGGCTTTACAAATAATTACCTGGGCAAGTAGTCATCCTAAAAATAATTATTTATCAGCCTATATTTCCTTGGAAGAAACACCAGGTAATATAAAAAAAAAGGTAGAGGATCTGGGCTGGAGTGAAAATTTTATTGAAATCGAACATATTCATAATGTAAGTGAAAACCCCTCCCCAAAGGAATTAGGTGAAAATCTTTTAAAAATATTAACACAACCGGACAAATGTAAATTTAAAAATGGAAACGATGATAAAGAAAATACAATATGCAAGAATCATAAACCCAAAAAAGAAAAAATTGAACCCATGGTGTTATTACCCTCATTATCTCCCCGTTCCCTTTCTTCTTCAGATGAGGATGAAAATCGTTTATTTTGGGAAAGATATAAACAATTACACCACCTTCTTAACGGTGCCAAATGGTTAAGAGAAAACAAGCAAAAGGATTCAAAGGATCCTGAATTACGTATCGTATGTATTGACAGCTTGAATGTATTCGGGGAAAAACCTTTAAACCGGGAAGCCCTTTACAGAATATTTGATCTTTTTAAGAAGTATGAAGTAATCGGTGTATTTATTCTTGAAACAGAAGATTATACTCAATCAGATCAATATAAAAGCGTTCACCAGGATGCCATCGAGTATATGGCGGATATAATAATATCCCTGCAGAGAACTGAAGATAAAGGCTATTTTTTACGTTACCTGGAAATTGAAAAATCACGATACCAACACCAGATTTACGGTAAACACCCATTTAAAATAAGAACATTTTATAAGGATGAAAAATCTACTGATGGATAAACAAACACATGAACAAGCGATTCAGCTATTTCCTTCTCTTCATTATATTGTTTCCGCCTCAGAGCAAAAGGAAGTCAAACCCGAAAGTGTTGGTAAAGATAAAGAAACTTTCAACCTTGGTGTGAAAAGTTTAAAAAAATTATTACCTATCGACTTTTCGAGAAAACAGGTGATCACAATCACGGGACCCAGCGGTGCATTTAAATCTACCATAGTAAGGAATTTTTTGATGCAAGGTTTGGCGGCAAATAATAATGATCCCGAGGAGGTATTATTGATTTCTTTACGGGACAAACTGCTTTTTGAGGATAAAAAGGCTTTTATAAAAAACGTGAGGTTAAGTGAAGATGTATATCGATCTGATCCGGATTTACGAAACCTTGATAGTTATACAATAGAACCGAATTGCCCCAAAAAAGGGTGGGATGGCGGTTCCGCGGTAAAATATGTGGAATATACGTATAAAGAAAAAGCTAAATTTTACGAACTTGCATTTATAAGCGGGACACTCCTGCCGGAAGAATTTATCAAAACTATACGTAGTATTTTTATTAAAACCAAAGGAAAAATAAGACGGGTTGTTTTGGATGATGTGAGTTTAATAGGGGTCAGTTATCCCTTTTTAAAATCCAGCTTTACGGCAGGAGACCTCTTTTTAACAGCATTTGTACATATGATGCGTAATTACGGGGTAGACCTGGTGATAAGCGGGACAACAGACGAATATGAAGAAGCGACTAAAATCGTGGATCAGGCCTGTCTTCTGGCAGATACAGTCCTCACTTGCAATTTTATCGATGTTTTCGGCGAACGGGTTGTGTTATTTAAAGGGGAAGGCTTGATGACAGGATCCATTCAACCGGGAGGTTTTGAAGCAGTTCCTGGAGTATTCCGTCTAAGTGATAGTAGTGATATAATTGAAAAATCTGATAATGATTTAAACCGTATACCTTTTGTCATTGACACAGAATATTTGCAGGGACTTGTCGGTTTTGATACACAGAATATCAGACACCCCGAATTGTACTTAACCCTCGAAATAGCTGATGCTCATAAAAAATATAAAAAGCGTATTCAGGAATTATTAGACGATGCCTTTCCCGGTCCGGAAGTAAAGATCAAAAGTTTCGATTCCAGAGAATTTGAGACGATGCACGCATCTCTGGAAACCCTCGGAGAAGGACCTATCGACAGGACAGTCGTATGCGCAATTGATGAATTCTGGAAAATCGAAGAAAAAAAAGAATCTACAAAGCAGACAGAAAAAACACACTTGATCAATTTAATGGATCAGGAAGATTTTAATACAGCGGATTATATAGAAACTTTGCCGAAAAAAAATAAAAATGTATCGATCCTCGGCTGGCCTTATTATAGTAATGTTTTGTTGTTAGCTTACAGAAAAGAAATGGAAGAAAAAATTAATCTATCTGAAAAGCGATTAGAGAGCTGGGAAAGTCTTGCAGCTTTAGTTAAAAAATTTACTCCTTTAGAAAAAGGGAATACTCCGATTAATAGCCCTTTTGATTATATTGATTTTTCAAATGAAACAAAATCCTGCCTATTTATTGATATTATTAATAGCAACAGGGAATTCGCCCGGCAGTTCGGTGAAGCGAAAAACAAAGAGGATCCGTATGAAGAAGAAAATAAAATCGGGAAAAAAATATATGAGCATTTAAAAGAGCAATTAACAGAAAACGATAAACATATTTTAAACGAATTACACGCAGTACAAAATATCTTTATTTCCAAATACCAAGATAAAATTTTTAATGAAACAATTGAATTAAGACCTGATGCAGCATTCTACCTCTGCTGGTATTCCCAGCTTCGTCTTTTTATTAAAAATCACCCGGAATTAGCAGAAAATATAAGAGTATGTGCTTTACCGGGAGGCAGTATCCGGGGTGACTGGTCATTAGGAATTGTTAAGGGTTCGGTAAGTCTTAACTTGGGATTAAAAGTGATCAGGCAGTTATGCAGTGAAACAGAAGATTATAACCGTTTTGCCCGGGGAATCGGGTTACCGACAAGAAAGAGCTTTTATTCGGAAGAAGGCATAATTCCAGAGTATTTTGCATGGCCGCGATCAATAGTAAAACTAAACGATATTTATAAAATTTATAAACAGGCAATTCGCCGTTCAAGCATCCCATATTATGAGAAAATACGACAACCCCTTTCCATAGTATTCGGTCAATTAATTCCACCCAAAGCTATGGACGCAGATCAATCCAAAAGAATAAAAGAAATCATCAGCCGACTACCGGAACAATTTAAACATTTTATAAAAGAGTAATTTATATTTTTATAGATCAAACAAAATCATCTTGTATCTGCCCTTACAACTAATCAAACATCGTATATAACGGAAGAAACAGAAGATTTCCCCGGGCATAATCAGGATGGCAGGCTGATGTAAGAACAATTCCTGTTTTAGACTTCGGGTGTTCTTTTAAGAAAAGGTGCATACTTTTCAGTTTTCCGCCCAGTCCACTTTTTACTTCAACAGGATATAACAGATTTTCTTTGACCACAACATAATCTATTTCAGAACTACTGCTCTTTTTTGACCGGGACCAGAAAAAAAGCTTATTATTCTCTGATCCTTTATTATGTACCAATAGTTCCTGGCCGACAAATTGTTCTGCTAATGATCCTTTATAAAGATTAAGTATATTATTTTCATGAAGGATGCTTACAGGATCTATTCCACACAGATATTGCATAAATCCGATATCCAAAAAAATAGATTTAAATTTCTTCACGGAATAATCTGCCCCTAATGGAAGACCGGTAGCTGATACCGCATGGACCAGAGAAATAAGGAGAGTTCGTTGAAGTATTTGCAGGGAAGCCTTAGTTTTTTCAACCCTTCTTTCCGGATCAAGATTCCTGAATTTAATCTGATTCCCCACATTCAGGGGAATTTGCCGTAATATAAATTCAAGACTTTCCACATCTACCCGTTTTTGATATTGTACTAATGATTGAAAAAAAGTTTCACTTAAGCTTTCATGAACTTTTCCCACTTCCAATAAAGAACCGGTCTCTTTATACCTTTTTATTGCCTCCGGCATCCCCCCGATAATAAAGTACAACTTTAATTTTTGTATAATAGTTTGATGAATTGATTCCGCCGGGATTATTATATGCGTAAAATGAGGCAGATGTTTTATAAGAATTTCTTCACCTGTGGCGTAAAGAAACTCCAAAAAACTCATGGGCCTAAGCCATACAAAATCCACCCTCCCCACGGGAAATGAGACAGCACCCATGGCAAATTCCAGCAAAGATCCGGCAGCAATAAGATGCAATTCGGGAATTACCTCATAAAAATAACGGAGGCTTAAAAGGGCTTGGGGACATACCTGTATTTCATCAAAAAAAAGGAGGGTTTCCCCGGGAATTATTCTTTGGTTACAATATGCTTCAAGTTCCATAATTATTTTCAGGGGATCAAGATCAACATTAAAAAGCGCGTGTGCGGAACGTTGTTTTTCAAAATCAATGGTGATAAAAGTTTTAAATTGAGTAGTACCAAAATATCTCACACTATATGTTTTACCGACCTGCCGTGCACCCCTGATAATTAATGGTTTGCGGTATTCCGAGTCTCGCCATTGTATTAATTTTTGATCAATCAAACGTTTCATGATTCTATCCTCATCCCGGAGACAATAATGTAATAGTACAAGGTAATCTTAACATATTCTCAGTAATAATACAAGGGTCTTTTTACATGTATCATGTAATAAAAAAAGGTTCTTTTTACATCCGCGATGTAATAAAGCAGGGCTGTCTCATCTCCGGACAGCCCTGTTTAATCTTTTCAGTTTGAATACACCTCGAACTCCCACAGGGAAAAGCCCCATTGAGTACCCCGGCTGATGCCATACATCCGGACATATCTCCCGCTTCCGGATAATCCGGTTATATCATCCGTACCTCCGTCCCCCGAGGTTTCATGATATAAGTCAATCCAGGTCGAAGCATCATCCGATACCTGGAGAATATATTCCCTGCCATAGGCAGTTTCCCATTCCAGAACAACCCGGCCGATGGAATAGACAGCCCCCAAATCGACATAAAGCCATTCTGGTTCATCGAACTCACTGGACCATCGTGTTCCGGCATCCCCGTCAAAGGCAGCTTCCGGGCCCCCGACAGTTGCGGCTCCTTCATTCGATGATTCATAGGCGTCCATGTTCAGGGCGAGATTGCCTCCCGGTACCGGGGTTGGTATTGCGGTAGGGACGGAGGTAGGTACGGTGGTAGGTACCGAGGTTGGGGCTGATGTCGGTGCAACGGCCCCTTCCCCGACTATGATGTTATCGACATAGTAGGTTTCATCCGAGTAACTGGTAGCGCCCTCGATATGCACCCGGAGGGAATTCCCTGTTAATCCTGTAATACTCACTGTTTTCAGGGTAAATCCGTCGGTATTTTGTGACCAGGCAACCTGGCTTCCTCCATCAATACTATAGTAAAGATTCAGATAATCCGAAGCCTCCATAACCTGTGCATTAACACCTTCGATATCCGCGGAAATCGAAACGCTCATCACCCCTGAAATGTCGATACTTTCAGAGGTCCAGGTCCGTGTCTGCTGGCGGATGGAAAATCTTCCCCCGGTTTCCGAGTCGAAGGTTTCAGTCCATGGGAGTGTTCCCGGGACTGATGTGGGGACCGGTGTCGGATCGGGGGTTGCGACAATTGTCGGTTCAGCCGTCGGGACAATTGTCGGATCGGGGGTTACGACAATTGTCGGTTCAACCGTCGGGACAGGCGTCGGATCGGGAGTTACGACAATTGTCGGAGCAACAGTCGGGTCCGGTGTCAGAGCCTGATCCTCATCAACAAAAATATTATCAACATAATAGGTTTCATCGGAATAGCTTGTATATCCCCGGATATGCACTTGCAAGGTATTCCCCTGTAATCCGGTGACGCTCACTGTCTTTAAGGGAAATCCGTCGGTATCCTGTGACCATGCGACCTGGCTCCCTCCATCAACAGAATAGTACAGATTGATGTAATCCGAGGATTCCATGACTTGCGCGTTATCTCCTTCGATGTCGGCAGTTATGAACACACTCACGGCCCCGGAAATATCGATACTTTCGGAAGTCCATGTCCGTGTTTCCTGATTAATGGAAAATCTGTCTCCGGGTTCCGAATCGAAGGTTTCGGTCCATGGGAGCGTTCCCGGGACTGCTGTGGGGAGCACGGTAGGTACGGGGGTCGAGTCCGGTGTAGGATCGGGAGTTGCGACAATTGTCGGTTCTGCCGTCGGAACTTGTGTCGGTACGACTGTCGGAACAGGAGTCGGGTCGGGGGTGGGTTCGGGAGTAGCGGGTATTCCGGTGGGGACAGGGGTGGGAACAGACCCGTAATTAAGGCCAAATCCATAGGGAAAAAGAGGATTATATACCGGATCCCCGGCATTTATGGGTATTTGGCTCATCGTACGGGGCCAGGTGTGGGGAAGCTTGCCGCTAAAATCGTAATCCCCGAAAAGCACTTCCGCGACTCCTCCGCCTTCGGTCCCGGGGAGCCATGCGGCAACGCACGCGTCCCAGTCATCAACCTGGTCCGTAATGATCATAGGCCGGCCGGATACAAGCACCACAACCACGGGGATACCGGTATTTATCACATTATTGAGACACAATAGATCGGTGGAGCTTAATGCCAGATTTACCGCGTCCCCCTCTCCTTCGGCATAGGGTGTTTCTCCGATAACGACAATTGCCACATCATGTCCGGCAGCACCGGTACCATTGCTGCTAAAGGTCACATGTGTACTTCCGATCAGATTTCTGATTCCATCCAGGATCGTCGTCCCGGTGGTGATATCACCGCCTGATCCCTGCCAGGTGATTGTCCATCCGCCGCACTGATACCCAAGGTTATCGGCGTTCCTGCCTGCTACAAATATGTCGGCGTTTTTTGAAAGGGGGAGCAGATTCCCGTCATTCTTAAGGAGCACCAGGGATTTCCGTACCGCCTCCCGTGCAACATCCCTGTGAGCTGTCGTGCCGCAGACTGATGGATCTACATAGGCGTACGGATTTTCAAAGAGGCCGGAAGTAAACTTTACCCGGAGGATTCTTCTTACTGCGTCATCTATCCTTGAGACCGGGACTTCTCCGGTGTTTACCAGGCTCTTGAGTGTGTTGATAAAATCGTACCAGTGATAGGGTTCCATGGCCATATCGATTCCAGCGTTTATGCACTGCTTTATTCCGCCGGGAACCTGGCCGATCCCTTCCCAGTCCGATACGATAAAGCCGGTAAAGCCGAGTTCATTTTTTAACACGTCCGTGAGTAAATAGGAATTTCCGTGACATTTATCTCCATTCCAGCTGCTAAAAGAAGCCATGACAGTTCCCACATGAGCTTTTATCGCCTCCATATATCCCTGCAAATGAATTTGCCTCAATACTGTCTCGCTGCAGACAGTATTACCCTGGTCAACTCCCCCGGTTGTACCTCCGTCCCCGGCAAAATGTTTGGCACAAGCCACAACTCCTTCCCCGCTCATATCAGTACCCTGGAACCCCCGGATATAAGCCCCGGCAAGGAGTGTTTGCAACGCCGGGCTTTCTCCAAAACCTTCATATGTTCTGCCCCAGCGCTCATCACGGGGTACGGTCAGACATGGACCGAATGCCCATTCGATTCCGCAGCCGCGCTGTTCTTTCGCCGTGATCCTCCCCACTTCCCGTACCAGATCCGGATCCCCGGCGGCACCGAGCCCTATATTATGGGGGAAAATCGTCGTGCCCCGGCTGTG
>JAFGRV010000209.1 GCA_016934975.1 Spirochaetales bacterium
ACCATACTTTCCTTTGTGAGTAATGGAATTATCAAACAACAATTCCAGAAATATCTCAATTCACCGGAACCTGATATATGGATTTCCGGTCTGGAAAAAAAAGATCGAATAATGATGCAGGATATTCGGGAAATGTATAATCTCACCCGTAATATTCATGCTATTAAAAAAAGCAAATTTTATATGTATAATGCTGATAAGCAGATCTGGCAGGAATTGCATATTATTGACTCCACGTATATATTCATTGATACCCACAAGGATGACCGGAATTTCCTTGAACAATACGTACATAATAAAATGAAGTACATTACCGGGGGGATATATTACGGCAAGGCTGATATTAACTCGATTGTCATTGACCTGACGCGGCAATTCGATAAGAACAAGTATGTTCTTTTATTCAGTATTATTCGTGAAGATATTGGAACTGTTCTAAGAAAAAATATTATACAATTTATCTTTTTTGATTTGTTCATCCTATTGTTCGCCCTTTTTTTAGGTAAATTATTTGCCCGGCGCATTACAAATCCTATTAAACATATAACAGAAAGTGCCGCATCCATCGCTTCGGGGGATTATGGCCACCAGGTGGAAGTAGAGAGAAAGGATGAGATAGGGATGCTTGCACAATCGCTGAATGAAATGTCAACGAAAATAGAAAGCAGCGTCAATAATATACAACATCATATCCGTACCATGGAAACCATGAATAAAATAGACAAAGCAGTACTTTCTTCCATCTCCCGGCAGGATCTCATGGAGCGTGTTGTAGGAATAGTGACGGCGATGTTCCTGAATACGAGAATTGTATTACTTCTCCGGGATGATGAAAACAGAGGATTTACCCTCCATATGTATGATAAAAAAACGAAAGAACGGCTCCTGGGTACAAACCCGAGGATAAATGATACCGATATCGCCGGTGTCAGTGAGGAGTATCTGCAAATGGTACGGACCGTTTCACAATTGAGAAGAAACGAAAAAACGGAAGAATTTTTCCGTTTTATGGAACATATATCCGGAAAAAAACCGGGATCTCTTTTATGCCTTCCATTACATGTAGCAGAAAACTATTACGGCTCACTCCTCATGACAAAATATGAAATTACAGGATTTTCAAAAGAAGAACAAACAACCGCACAGATGCTCACAGACCAGGTTTGTGTTGCGTTGCAGAGTGTCCGGATGTACGAGGAAAAAGAGCAGCTACTTCTTGGGGTAATGATCGCCTTGACGAAATCTATCGACGCGAAATCCAAATGGACCGCAGGCCATAGCGAGCGGGTGGCGAAATACAGTGAAGAGGTCGGTATCTTGCTCGGCTTAAACGAAGAAAAACTCAGGAATCTCACAATTTCAGCGATTTTGCACGACATCGGAAAGATGTCTGTTCCCGAACATATTCTTGATAAACCGGGCCAGCTTACTATCGAAGAACTGAATATCATAAAACAACATCCCGAAGTGGGAGCAAAAATTATCAGTGATATTCCCTCATATAGTGAAATACTCCCGGGCATACTCTATCACCATGAACATTGGGATGGAAGCGGATATCCCTTCCGGCTCAAATCGGAAAATATTCCTCTCGATGGAAGAATAATTTCCATATGCGATGTGTATGATGCCATTACTTACGCCCGGCCGTACAGGCAGGGCATGGCACCCGGCGAGGCAATTCAATTCATACGTGACCAGAAAAAAAAGCTCTTTGACCCGGAAATCGCCGATGTTTTTTTAGCTTTCTTAAGCAGCAAACAAGGTGCGGGATTGAATTGATGGTAAACTTGTTTTCTTATAGTCAAGAGTGTCCCGCAGCCTCCATGTTTGCGTTCATATAAATTCCAAAATTCCTATTAAAAAAATGTTGTAAAATTCAGGAAAGTATGATAGTATTTTTATCGTTCGCGGTATTAATTATGGAAAACCTATTTATAAAATGAGCGGGGTATTATAAGTGAGGTATGTCCGGGACAAAATAGAAACTCAGGACGACATATATACTAATTGGTATGTCCTTAATGTTACCACAGGCAAAGAATTTTTCATAAAAACTTTTATAGAAAAGTATACGAACCCTTCGATCAAAATGACAATTTTCCAAAGAGAAATCCTCCATAAAAGAAGAGGAAAGAAAGTAAAAGTAATTGGTGCGTTATTTTCGGGGTATATTTTTATACATGAAAAAATCAATACCGCCTTGTCGATCACAAAAAAATATTTGCACGCCGAAAGAATTTTTCCCGTATCAGTGGATAAAAAACCCTGTAAAGTAAATGAAGATGAAATGAAGGTACTCTTACGCAACTCAGGTCAGGATGGAATATTCAGATTATCCAAAGGAAAAAAGATAAAGGACACGGTCCACATCACAGATGGAGCACTGAAAGATATCCGGGGAAATATCATCTGGATTGATGAAAAAAGGAACAAGGCAAAAGTGGAGATTAATCTATTTAACAGAAAAATAAAAGTGAGTCTTGGGCTGGATATTGTAGAACACACACCCCGGGACAATATAGATAACAATTACGAAAATCAGGAAGGATAAAAAATATATTCCCGGTCACTTGACTAATTCCGCCCTCGACAATCATCAGCGGGTGGTTCGTGCCGCACAAGACCAGGCTGTCAATTTCCCCACCTATAATCAAACACAATGGGTAAGCATTCAATGCTGCAATAATAAGGAAGCATTAAATAATGGAATCTATGCATGAATGCCTGTATAAATAATTATATTCGTACTGTGCCCAATCCCTGACCCATTTTTCATTATGTGAAAAACATTTTTTTACTATTCTTTATATTTGAATTGTAGTATGGTAGCTATCCCGCCTCTGCCTTCATTTGAAATATAGAGATCGCCATTCGGAAAAAAACAAATCCCCTCGGGCTGTCGAAACAACCCCCTGTGCAATACGGAAAGGGAGACGACTTCACCTTCCGGATTAATTACCAGCAACAGTTTTGCAACAGAAGAAATAATATAGATAAGCCCGTCGACCGGGTTAATTGAAATGCCTGAAGGCGGAAATTTTTTCGGAAGATTGATATGCGTAACACTTTTATCATGAGTTACATCTGTATCAAATACAAACAATGGCTTCGGCTGCATTTTCTTTGTATACAAATCAAAAACAAAAAGTGCTCCTTTTGTTCCTGAAAGGACAGATCCTTTACATGCGATAAGAAGAGTGTTCTTCGCTTTATAATAACAGAGTCCTTCCGCATTATTGGCAGCCTTCAGAAAAGTTTTATATTTCTTTACTCTTTGATCCGGGGATCCTAGTCCTTTGATCCTGTAAATATTCCCGTCACTGCGGAGAACATAAATCTTTGTCTCCATATCTTCGATCATATCCCGGACAACTTCAATATCTTCGTAATCCGCATCCTTGATAAACTCATAAGAATGGGTGATATCCCCGGTCCGGATATCGACCAGATAAACCGTCCCGGTCTCGTCCTCACAACAGGCCAGAGTATTTTCGTCATAATAGGAAATTCCTGAAATTTCTCTAAGTACTTTTGGCAGCTGAATCGTTTTATCCGGCAGAGAGATATTATATGGTAATTCGAGGTCAGTTGAAGCATAGACTATATTTTCACTCTTCTGCGCGGGTCCTAAAACCCGGTAGAAAATGATGAACACAATAAAAAGTGCGGGAATTAAAACCAGTATCTTTATAATATTTTTTTTATCCATATAATTTTAGTTCTCATTAATGAACCGGATGCACAATGTCCATAATTCTTACGGAGATTTTGCTTCCGGAATTATCCTATTAATTCTCCTTTTTGGGACAATAAATTGATGGATTTTACACCGGCAATCTTCTTTAACGAACCGACAAAGGTATGCTCTTCTTTCTTCTTAATCTGAATCTCATATATCATCTCGGAACCTATTTTGTCACTATTTTTCACCTTCAATTTATATTTATGAGAAAAATCTTTAAAAATGGTCTCCAACTCGGTTTCCGAAAATCCATCCCCTTTGACAATAAGCAGATAGGAAAATTGCTCCACCAGATAAAGCTGAAAAATAAACATTAAGATTCCTGTAATGATTGTCCCGGAAACAGCAATAAGATGGTTCCCCGTACCTGCGGCGAGACCGGCAGACATACCCCAGAATAAATAACCGATATCTCTTATATCTTTTATCGCCGATCTGAATCTGATAATGGAGAGGGCACCTACCATACCGAGGGATAACGCCAGATTACTGCCGATAACCATCATCACGACGGAAGTAACCACCGTGACTAATACCAGGGTTATATTAAAATTCTTTGAATAAATAATCCCCGAATAAGTCTTTTTATATACCCAGGAAATCATGAGAGCGACAATAATCGCTACAGCCTGATTAAAAAGCATTTGTTCAACCGGAATGAAGATACTGACAATATTCATAATATCCGGAAATAATTTCGTCTCCACTTTTTCATCCTCTTCTTTATGTTTTATACTCAACTGTTTAGAGTTTGTCATTTCCCGGAAAACGATACGTGTCCCTCATTACGCCTTTCTGTGAAAGAACTGGTAAAAAGAAATGACAAACTCACTACAATTGGAAATACTGACAATGTAAAAAAATGTCAGTACATATATAACCATTGCTTATATTGGTTCCTACCATAGCTAAATATTTTTTGCAGCAACTTTTTCTTTATATATGTTATTATTTCCATAAATTCATGTTCGAATTTCAAGAATTTATGGAATAATAGCGAAACGCAGGTTCGTAAGAAATCAAAAATATTCACGACAGCAACCTCATAATAGATTATTTATTTCGGTCGCGGGCGCAGCCTGCGTAATGATACTCCCGGATAAATGGTTTTCCAAAACCATTTATACTGTTAATTCTGTTTATTCTCCTCTGATATTAAGAAGCAGAAAACCATCACGATGCTTTTTATCCTTAAGTCCTAACAATGTAAGAGGAAATATCAACGGAATAATTGAAACCTCATTATCGCGATTACGTATTCATTATGCAAGCTTCTCTGCTAAAACAATATTTGCTAATCGCAGAATTTACTGTTTCAATACATGACAATGCTTGTTTAAGCCATGAAGGGAGAAAATTATTATATTTCACTTCCATAACTATAGTCATACTATCCAAAACCGGAAAGGTATGCAATTGAGTGCTGAATATGTCAAAATCGGTGATACAAGCGACAATATTCCGGTCAAAAGTGATTCTGATATTATTAAAATCTTCAATAAATGCGTCACGATAATAATCGACAATAACAACCGGCATATAATATTCTTTCGACATAAAATAATATACCCGGTTCAAAATATTATTTTGTTCATCAAGTAAAAAAGATTTATCTCCTTCGACTAACCTTTTTGCCTGATCTCTATTTATATACGTTGTTTCTTTTTTCATATAACAGTTATATTTATTTTTAATTTCTATTTTTAT
>JAFGRV010000210.1 GCA_016934975.1 Spirochaetales bacterium
AAAAAGGTGTATCTCAACTTCGTTGAGTTCCGATTGTAAAAAGAAAGGTGTATCTCAACTTCGTTGAGTTCCGATTGTAAAGAGAAAGGTGTATCTCAACTTCGTTGAGTTCCGATTGTAAATTTTTTTTAAAAAAAACTTGCCTCCGTGATATTTTTAAAGTAATTTATCAATGTAAAATAAAATAACAAACTAATGATAATTTAAAAGAAAGAAGGAAAAAATGAAGAAATTAATAACACTTAAATACCTAAAAAAATATCTGTCTAAGTATTTATGGCAACTCCAGGATGCCAAAAGGGTCAATTATGATTACCCTGATTATTCATTTATCGTTTTTAAAGCGGATATGGATAAAGCTCTGACGTGTATGGAAAAAGAATTATCCTATGAAAGTGACAGAGCCGAAGTCAAAGAAGCACTTAAATACATTCTTAATCTCAGAGATTTCGATTACCTTGGTTTGTTGCGGGAATCTGCTCAAATAATTTTAAATATTCAGGCAGAGGCCAGGGATATTTTCATGTATATGTGGAAATTTATTTTTGATGAACCATGGGAATATCAGTCTGATGTAGATAAACAGGATTTTATAGTAAAATCCGATAAGGTTGGAAAAAGGAATGTAGCAAATATTATTATGCAAAAAAAATGGCATGATCATAATGAATACATAACCTGGGATACACAAATATTCTTTAATAAAGATGGCACAGGGACATTAAGCTATACGCATGAAAGTAATGATAACAGAATTCTCCTTAAATTCAGATACAAAATAAGGGAGAATGATTACTCGAATACGACATTGATTTTAATACATTTCCCTGATCTCAATATGGCATTTGAATTGGCAGCAAAAGTAATAAAGGCTATGACTCAAATGTACCTGCAGAAGAACGGCCACTCCAATGTTTTAAAACTTTCGGATAATCCGTTTTTTCTGACACAGGATTTTCTAAATCAAAAGGAACATAATCCCAGGGAAACACTGTTTTATCAATATTAAATTATACAGCTGATATGGTGTTTTAGCCGTACTATTCTAAAACCGTTTTTAAGATAATACGGATTATGTTGAAATAGTAAAATTGTAAAGACATACAAACGTTAACCGGTATATTTCTGAAGTTTGAGATTTTATTTGTAATTCCGAATCATGGTGATAAGTGTTTCCGGATCGTGTATTTCTTTTTTTACCTCGGTGATGAGAGCAATAAGGTCTTCTTTGGAAAAGTCCCATGGACGTGCTACGTCTTCAATTATCAGTTTCAATTCTTTTTTATGTAAATTTCTGTCACTGCTTGCAAGAGCGAAAAGCAGCAATAGACATGACTTTCTGGCTTCCGGGTTCTTTATTTCTTTTATACTATTAATATGATTAATATTTTTTTTACCTTCACCTGCTTCTATTGCTTTGCTCGCTATTTTAAGCTTTTGCTTCCATTCTTGTTTTAAATGTTTTGGGGTATCTTCTTTAATGACATCTAATAATGCCGGTATAAGGCTTAAAATGTTCCATTCTTCTATTTCTGCTATGCCGTCAATATAGAGGAGATGTATTGCTACCGTAAGAATTGACTTGAGTTCCTTTGGTGTAAGTTCAAGAATTTTCAAAATTATAGATTTTTCCAATGACATTATATCACCTCTTTTATATCATGTTTTACCGTAAAGGATGAGGATAGGTATTATCCTCATAAAAACTTCTCCTTGTAAAAAGTATGTGGTTTTCCTTTTTTTTTGTCAATACGAAAGTATCTTCTAAATAAATCAATGTCGGTTCACCTCTTTATCCTGAAAGGAAATGGTGAATATACCCGTAGCTTTACTCAACCTTGACATCGGCTTCTCTTATCCACCCTTTTAAACCCCTTCCTGTCTGAACAAGATAATATCCTTTTGCATTTCCCAATACTTTTATCGACGTTCCCTCTTTAAGAAGGACCCAGGTTCTTGATGAAGGAAGGGGTATTTGCTTAAGCATTCCCTCTCTGGATGTGACAACACATATTTTTTCCTGAATCTGTAATTGTGTGAGGATAAAACTGGTTGTTACTCCGATCGTCCCTATAGAAAGTAATACAAAAATAATAACAATAATACCTTTTTTATATCTGAATACAAGTCCGAGGGCTATGCTTGTCAAATTAAATAATATGATCATACAGATGAATGGAATATTCGGATGTATAAATGGCGCAGAATTGATCTGGGAAGTAAGATCCTCTTCTTTTTCAATCAAGTATAATGAATGAGTAAATCGTCTGTCCATCGGGGCTTTTTTTATCGCTCTGTATAATTCAAAGATTGCATATCCTTTTTTGTCAAGATGGTAGTAGCAAAGTGCATTATTATAGCAGAGACCTGCCAATGGTCCATGTATATCTTCCGCTTGTTTAAATTTATTAAGTGCATCTCTGTAATTTTTGCTATTAAAAAATTTTATTCCCTGCTCGATAAAATTTTTCTTCTCTGTTGCCGCCCCGGTTATGAGACAAAAAGAAAAAAAGATTAATAACAGGCCGTGTATTCTTCGCTTTTTAACGACAAGTAAAATAATTAAAATAATAATTCCGGGAATGAAACAGAGATAAATAAGCGGATTTTTATATAGATCCGGGATTTTTTCCGTCTCAATTCCATCTTTATAAATGATTGGGAGTCTCCCTGCATCTTCTTGTGAGATAATTGTTTCCGGATAGAGATGACATGGATTAATGCAAAGAAAAAGTATCCATAGGATTACCAATCGTTTATTTCCCGGTTTACCGGGGCCGGTTGATTGAGTGATCGCCAAATTAAGGCCTCCCTTTGTTTTATGTATTCAAGTAATTGACTATCTTCGGTATTATCATTAACCTTCTCATCTTTTTTTATCGATAATTCATTTTGCTTGATACTTTTCTCTTTTTCCATTTTATCAACCGCGAGTTCAAGATTTATCTTTGCATCAATTTCATTCTGCTTTGCTTTTAAGGATGATTTAAAATGGTCGATTGCTTTTTCATATTTACCGAGTCTGTAATAGATGTTTCCAAGATTAAAATGAGTGCGGAAAAGTACTTCGGGGTGTGTGGATTTTGTTGCACGGGTTAATTCCTCTATTGCGGCATTCGTCTCTCCTAAAGCGTTATAGACATTTCCTAAATTGTAATAAATCCATTCTTCGTGACTCTGTTTTTCCAGGGCTTTTATGTAACTGATGGTTGCTCCGGTGTAATCACCTCTCATGAAACGGTAATTACCATCTACGATCTCGATTAATGGTTCATTAAAACCGCAGCCAATACATAGTAATAATATAAAAAAAGTGAGTATACCGAATTTTGTTAAAAAATATTTCTCCACCGCAAACCCCTTGTGATTAGTGCCAGGATAAGAAAACAAATGGCAAAATAAAGAAAAAGCCGGTATCCATCATTCTTTTCGAGTTTCAGACTTCTGTCAAGATTTTCATCTTCGATTTTAGTAACGATGGAGAGGATTTCTTCTTTTATTTTATGGGAATCAAATATTTCAAATGCCTTGCCATTACTCACTGCAGACAGGGTTTTAAGTAATTGCCTGTCTGCCCGTGAAACGACGATCTTTCCTTTTGTATCAGTTACAAAACGCCTGTTATCTAATGATATTTTGCTTCCCTTTTCTGTTCCGCATATGACGGATATAATCGGTATTCCTCGCTCCCCTGCCGCCTTTGCTTGTTTCAGGGTATTCCTGCTTGTATTTTCTCCGTCCGAAAAGAGTACGATTGCCTGGTACCGGCCTCCTTTATTGAAGGTGTCCAGGGATACACGAATCCCGTCTTCTAAATCAGAGCCGGGAGAGGTTATCAGATCCGGACTTACTGTTTTCAGGAATAACTTTATCGCTTCCAAATCATCGGTAAGGGGCCAGATCCTGACAGCTTTTCCCTTGAATATGACAATCCCGAATTTACTATTCCACATGTCATCGATAAGTTTGTTTATTATTGCCACTGCTTTTGCCATGCGGTTCGGAATAATATCGTCTGCTCTCATACTCACTGATATATCCAGACAAATAACTATATCGTACCCGCTTCTGTTGTCTTCTACAAGTTTTTCACCCCATTTAAAATCCGCTAACGAGAGAATGGAGAAGATGAAACAGAGAATGAAGAAAAGAAAAATAAAAAAGTATTTTACAAGATAGATATTATAAATAGATTCGAACCGCCACTTTCCTCCGATATTCAAGATGTCCTTTTTACCGGAAATAAAACTAAAATAATAATGAATGCTAAATGGGATTATGAGTAATATGAACCATAAGTATTCAGGCTTTTCGATTATCACTGTTAAAAAATCTCCTTAAGTAATAGTTTTCTTCCCAGGTAACTTATGGAAATGCACAGAAGTCCGATAATTATGAACAATTCATGATGCGGGGTCCGCTTTACATTCATCCTCAGACGCTTCTCCGTTTTAACAACGGAATCAATTTCCTGAAAAATTGAATTCAAAGATCTCGGATTTCCCGCGTAATAGTATTTCCCCCCGGAGATGGCAGCTATTTTCACAAGCATTTGTTCGTCAAATTCACCGCTTAATCCGGAGACTTGTACTCCCGTGTCCGGATCTTTGTATGTCCATTCGGAATCACTTTCCCGGCCGATTCCGATTGTATAAATCCGGATTCCAAGCTGGGAG
This sequence comes from Spirochaetales bacterium, assembly GCA_016934975.1. GTDB lineage: Bacteria > Spirochaetota > Spirochaetia > SZUA-6 > JAFGRV01 > JAFGRV01. The sequence continues at coordinate 4,677 of JAFGRV010000210.1, forward strand.
GCGAGGTTTGCTGCTTGTTCAGGGCTTACATTACCTGCATTATTCACACCGTCGGTAATAAGGATAATTATTCTATCAACCGCTTTGCTGGATTTAAGGTGCAAAACAGAAACAGCAAGGCCCATGCCTATAGCGGTTTCTTCGCCCAATTCCATGAGCTTCAGCTCATCCAGGGTTTTTTCGACTATAGAGTAATCCAGTGTCGGGGGTGTACGCAATACCGCCTCTGAGCTGAAGGTGACCATCCCTATTTGATCATTCTCCCTGGAACGTGTGAATTCTTTTATTACTCTTTTTGCCGATTCAAATCTGTTGCCTGGTTCAAAATCAGGTGTGGACATGCTCCCGGATTCATCCAGTGCAAAAATAAGATCAACTCCTTTTGTCAGGTAAATACGTTCTTTTTCAATTATATGAGGACTCCCCAAAGCGATTATATATGAACAGAAACCAATCCAGAAGAGTATCCAGAATGTTATATGTAAAATACGGGCCGGATTTATTTTTTGAAAACCTTCGGTGCTTTTCCATATATTAAAATTGAATAAAATGACTCCACCCTTCTTTTTCCGGAAATGGACAAAATAAACCAAAAAGGGGATATTCAGCAAAAGGAGTAGTGATAAAGGGTATTCAAGGCTCCACACTTTTCTTCTCCTCTTCTATCGAGTTTACTATAAATATAATTTTCCGGATTACTTCATTCATTTCTTCTTCGCTTGATGTTCTTCCCCCGAATTTAACGAAATCCGAAAGACTGAGTATTTTTAATATCTCGTTGCTTAATTCCCGTTCCAAAAGATTGTATCTCGATAAATAGGAAATTTCCCTTGTTGTGGAGGTGAGTGCGGGAATTGATAAACGACGTTGCAGGTAGTTCTTTAAAATATCCGAAAGTGATATATAAAATAATCTGAAATCCATGTTTTTTATCTGCTTTTTTAGCTTCTTTAGCTGCCTTATAAGTTTATGATAAGGATGCTGTATCCGGATACTATTCCCTTTTTTTAGAATTCCTTTTAATACGTACTTTGAGATAATTATAGTAAATACAGGAATAAGTAATAAAATTAATAAAATAAGAATTAATTTGACCCATGTATCCGGAAGAGCCAGTTGTCCCCGGGATGGAGCAAAAACGGCATCTTTATTATCTTCGAAGATCGAAGAGGTATGAATTTCCAAATTTGTTAATTCAATATCACCAAGGATTATCATGGGAAGTGTCAGAGCCCCTGTTTTAAATGATTTAAAGAAAATACTCACATCGTGAGTTTTTCGTCCATTGAGAAGTCTGTATGGTAATATTTGAACAGAGGTGATCTCTATCCAGGGTGTTTCTTTTTTTTCTTCCGGTATGGCTAATGACATTGTTTCAGGTATATTGATTTTGATTTTTAATTCTACTTCATCTCCGACATAATACCTGGGTGGTATAAAGTTAATATTTTCTATTTTATATGTGTCTTCACAATACGTATTCTGTGCAGGGGAGATGATGAAAAGAATTATAAGGAGGTATGACCATTTTTTTACTACCATCCTCTGTTTTTCCTCTTTTGGAAAAATTCATATAATTTCATCCCGGGATCATCCGATGAACTCATCTCCAGGGTTTCTACTCCGCGTTTATGACATTCCGTCAACCATTCAAGATGGCGGTGGTCATAATATTCCTTATACCGCTTATTAAATCCGGGAAAAATCCCCCCTGCCAGGATCGTCTTTTCCGTTTCCGGATCTTCTATTTCAATAGCCCCGGTCTCGGGAAACCAGAAATCCGTGGGGTCATATATTTTTACTGCAATACAATCATGTTTCCTGGCAATTATTGAGAGTTCATTCAGATAGCCGGATGTTTTATAATCGGAAATAATGATGCATATTCCCCTGCGTTTTTGTGTTTCACAGACTGTCCGTAATGCGAGGGAAAGATTCGAGCCGGTTCCTTGTGGTTTTATAGAGAAAAGATCGTTGATTAACCGCAAGACATGCTTTCTCCCTTTTGCCGCCGGAACCCACCTTTCGATCCGGTCTGAAAAAAAAGTACCCCCGACTCTGTCATTGTTCAGGATCGCTGATAATCCCAGAATAGCGAATATAACGCTCTCGATTTCCTTTTTACTTACGCTCCCTGATCCGTAGAAGATGGAAGCAGACAGGTCTATAACAAGAAAAAGGGTCATTTCACGTTCTTCTTTGTATGTTTTTGTATACGGTACTCCCATCCGGGAGGTAACATTCCAGTCTACCAGGCGAATATCATCGCCATATGAATATTCTCTTACTTCATTAAACTCGATTCCCTGTCCTTTAAAAATGGAACGGTAATTTCCGGTAAAGAGACTATCTACAAGACGTGAGGCGATAATTTCTATTTTTTTTACTTTTTTAAAAAATTGTGCACTTTCCATTTGTCAGTTATGGTACATTCACAAAACCTAAGATTTCTGAAATAACATCATCAGTTGAGAGTCCTTCGGATTCTGCTTCATAGTTTAAAATTATCCTGTGTCGTAATACAGGAAATGCGACTGCTTTAATATCTTCGGGTATAACAAAACCTCTTCCATTAAGAAATGCGTGTATCTTTGCGCAGCGGTAAATATATATAGAAGCCCGGGGGGATGCACCATATTCAATATACCGCACAAAAGATGCTTTGCTTCTTTCTTGTTCCCTTGAAATAGCAACAAGAGCGACTATGTATTCGATTATTCTTTCATCAACCTTTATTGAATCGATTATATTTTTAAGATGATTAATACTGTCGTTTTCCATAATTCTATTCACGGGAATATAATTTTCTACTCCGATACGCTTAATAATTTCTACTTCTTCGGCAAAATCGGGATATTTTATTGTGAGTTTTAGAATAAAACGGTCGAGTTGTGCTTCCGGGAGGGGATATGTTCCTTCCTGTTCGATTGGGTTTTGGGTAGCGAGCACAAAAAACGGGCGTGATAGTGGAAATGTATTTTCTCCGATGGTAACTTGTTTTTCCTGCATCGCTTCCAGGAGTGCCGATTGAACCTTCGCAGGGGCACGGTTTATTTCATCAGCCAATACTATGTTTGCGAATAAAGGACCTTTTTTAGGGATAAATTCCCCGGTTTGCGGCCTGTAGACCATGGTACCGATAATATCTGCCGGGAGGAGATCCGGAGTAAATTGAATTCGCTTGAATGATGCGTTAAACACATCCGCGATTGTTTTTACCGTTAATGTTTTTGCCAGTCCCGGAACCCCCTCAAGAAGTACGTGTCCGCCGGCCAAAATACCCATGAGTATGCCTTCGAGTATATTTTTCTGCCCCACAATTCGTTTCCCGATTTCTTCCATACACCGTAAAAAAGGTAATTGTGCGGTTTTTATCTTTTCGTCTATCTGGTCATTATCAAAAGACATCTGTTTGCTCCTTGCATCTCCATACTTAATTTTATATAGAATTTAAAATTCCCGTAAATCGAGGTTATTGCAAAAAATATATGGCGAGTATTCTCTCCATGTCTTTTTGCAAGTGACTCAATTATTCGCTGTTTCACAAGAATCTCATATAGTATTTCATTTTTATCGTCTTTATTTTCCTCATTATTATAATCATTGATGTTTTCTCATTATGAGTTTGTCAATGTCCGCTTCATAATCATAGCGATAATTCTATGCTTAATAGTGCTTTGACCGGTTAATTTTTAATCTATTATTGGTTTGCAAAATGCTTATGTTCATTAAAAATATGGTCAAAGCTTGTGTGTTTTGACTATTTTATACATTATAGTTAATCCATAATATAAAAAAATTGATTTAAAATATATCGGTCAAAACACTAGTGGGATTTTATGTTAAAACAAACTTGTTTTCAAGCACATAGAGCAAGGTTTTTGATTTATTGAGGATAAAAATGTGAATTCCGGGAAACCGGGGATCCGAATTTTTGAGAACCTGGTATAGTTGTGTTTTTATTTTAGTAAAATATTTATACTTGATTTATATTGTAACACATATCATAATGTAGATAGAACTACATGTCATGATGCAAGGGTAATACATGGTTAATATTGGAATAAAATTATATGATAATACAATACATCCTGTTGGTAATATAGAGTCTCCAAAAGGTGCTGAAACGACGATTACGACAATTGTCGATTATCAGAAAAAAGCGGAGATCGAGGTCTTGATAAATCAACCGGAGTATAGTAATGAATATTTTCCTATTGGCAAGCTTTTTCTTCATAATCTTCCTCTTATGAAAGCAGGAGAGCCGAGAATCATCTTTACCTTTTATCTGGATGCGGATTCTGCCTTAACCATCGGGATTGCCGATGAGGCAGCTTTTAAAAAAAAGGTAAAAATAAAAAAAGAAAACTGGGATCCGGGAATTGGTCTTGTAAAGCAACCGGGGAGAGAAATAAAAGCAGGTTCCGACACTTACTTTAGTATTGATCTCTCTGTTAAAGAAGAAAGCATTAAAAAAGAACCGATTATTCCGGTATTTAACCGGCCGGTATTTAACCAGCCTGAAAAAATCCGGTCGGAAGAAACCGGGGATAAAGAGGAAATTCAGAGGGCAGAGAGAAAAGATACGTTGATTCCTGTTCTTATTATCATTTCTTTACTTGTACTTATTTTTTCGGCTGCTGTCTTTTTCTTTGTTATCCGCCCCTGGGAAATGACGACAACAACTATTCCGGAGCCGACCCAGGCTGTTCCCACTCAAGTCACCCTTGCAGCCACTCCCATAACCACAGCCATAACCGAAGAAGGACAGGAAAGCGGAACAAGGATGCAGGAACCGCAGGTAACCCCATCTCCGGCACCTAAAAAACCGGCTATAGACATTATCAGCATAAATAAAGTATTAAAAGAGATAGGTCCGATTTATTTTCTCCCTAATTCACCGGTTATTTCAGATCCTGCCGAAATGAAAAAAATTGACCGAATTGCTTTAAACTTTAAGACTTTAAACCTTAAGGACTATAAGGCTGATATTTTAGTTGTTATTCAAGGACATACGACAAAAGCGGGAACTGAAAATGAACGTCAAACTCTTTCCGGAGAGCGAGCCTTGACAGTCCGGGACCAACTTATTGCCCGGGGCGCCATGAGTAAGGAATATTACAGAATAGAAGGATTAGGCGCAACCAGACCGGCGACAACCGAGATGATCAAAAAAGGATATCTGAATAGACGGGTTGAATTGTCGGTTGAAAGTAAAAGATAATATTATTGTCGTAACGAGCTCCCCCGCCTGGAAAACAAACATCCTCAAAAAAAATTTGTATGTTAATTAGGTATTGTAAGATTCTATTTAATTAATACAATTATAGCTATGGAGGGATTTTATGATAAATAATGATTATTATGAGCTTGATGTAAATGTAAAGAAAAACAGGATTTACTGGAAAGTAAAGGGATTTTGGCCATCTGCAGATGTTGTCCCGAACATGGGAACTGACTGGCAATCATGTTTGGAAAAAGTAAAAAAAGGTTTTACTATTATTGCAGATCTAAGAGAAATGAAACCACCACCGGAAGCGGTAAAAAAATTGCATGAAGATGCTCAAAAAAGCATAATAGATACCGGTGTTAGTAAAGTTGCTACGGTAATGGAATCTACTGTTACGAAGTGGTCTGTTGAATCAATTACCAATAAATCCGGTATGAATGTGCTTCTGCAGAATTTTAATAATGTTCTGGACGCGGAGAATTGGTTGGATGAATAATTAACCTGATGTACCGATATATTTGATAATTAAATCGATTATTTTGGAAGTATCTATAGTCTGGTTTGCCTGAAAGATGAGTCCGTATTCATATTTATCTTCTTCTTTGAGTACTTCTTTTTCAAGGAGTTTCACCCATACGACCTTTCCGGACAAAGGTGTTGTTTCCTGAGTATCTTCAAGCTTAATGATAAGGGAACAAAGATCTCCAAGGTGATATTTATTTGTGGTCTCTATATGACATCCTGTGGAACTTATATCTTTTATTTTCACCCTCTTTTCCGTATCCTGAATATGGATCTTAAACCGGGGTTTTTTCCGTTCATTTTCCTTTGTTCTTTCTTCCGACATATAATTTATCCTTTCTTTGCTAATGCTTTATATAGACATCCCATGCTACAAGCATAAAACATAATGCCCGGTATTTCAATTGTAAGATAAAAAATAGATCCATTTTACTAAAACATTGTATTATTTTTTTGCTAAGAAAATACTTATCACAACATTATTCTCCTGATACTTTTTTGTGAGAGTCGATATGAGTGTATCTATTACAGCCTGATTTTTTACTTGTATCTGGTATTCGAAGGAACTTTTTTTATTATTTGTTTTCATCCCTATAAAATACCATGAATCGGGAAGAGATGAGATCACTTTCTCGATATCCTGGCGTTTGATGTTATTATTGGTGAGAGTAATACTCATGATGTAATTCTTATATATTACTCCATGATGTCCATAACCGCTTATCCCTAAAATAAACAATAATCCCCCGGTAAATCCCCCGACAATAATAGAAAGGAGATAAAATTGTAATCCGCAAGCCATCCCAATAACAATAGCAATAAAAACAAAGGCCATATCCCGGTAATTTTGTACAGCTGTTCTGAATCGTATCACCGAGACAGCGCCAACCAGCCCGAAGGCACGGGCAAGTTCATTCCCTACAATCATCATGGCAGCAGCAATAGTGACCGAAAGGATAATTAATGATTGCATCATGAGATGTAAATTTTCTCTCCCCCTGTTTAATCGCTGATAAATCAGTGATATTAAGAAACTGAGGATTGATGCGAGCATGAATCCTACTATTATATTATATATGTCTAAATTCTCATTAAAGATCGGTTGTGATAAAATTTCAGATAATTTTTCCAACATATTATTGACCTCTCATAATTCAATTTGCAGGAGAGTGGAAATCTTGTGTGATAATACATCAAAATAATAGGGATATTCAAGTTCATAACAGAATTTTATCCGTAAAAGGTCTTTGGGGAGGAAATAAGCGGTGAAGCCGGTCACAAGGTGAAATAAATCATTGTCGTCCCGGATTAAAAGACTTGAGTCATACATTTCCAGCAGGATATACGGTTCGATACCTCTGTACCTGTAGGAAGTGAAACCTAAAATTCCCCTGCGCCAATCCATGCAATTGTTAAGCACATCACGAATAAGCACCCGTTCCTGATATTCTGCTAAAATAGTTAACGTATTCTCTTTGTTTATTTTCAGGTTTCCTTTTAAAAAGAACCCCTGGGCAATCTGCTCTGTTGTCACGTCCAAATAAAAAGAGTGATAATATGCATTATAGCCAAGAAGTATATCCAGGGGAGAAAATTTTTTATACTCGATGAATACTTTTCCCGCGGCGAGGTAATTTTTTTCCGCGTTTTCCGGGAGATCCGGTTCTGTTCCAAGAAACAGTCCCAGATTGTATCCGAATAAGGAAGCAATGTTTTTCCCTGATATCATAACTCCCAAATCCCTCCCCGGGGGAATTTTGTCTGATGTCTCGGTTTTATTTATATAGGGTCTTTCTCCCGAACCGAAAAAAATTTCCTCTCCGAAAGGCACTTTGAATAGGCCCACGGAAAGACTCATAAAATCATGAAATAAATACCGTGCATAGATATCTTTAAGGATGAGAACATATTCATCCGTCAGTCCTTCCTGAATATCGGCATCACAGGAGAGTTTTACAGAGAGTGTATTATACAGCTTGCTTTCCAGGGAGAGGGACGCATCGGATAATGAGATTTCGTTTTTATTTTCCGGCGGAGTAAATTCGCTTAAAAATGCGATTCGTAAATTCATAGTAAGGCTGATGGTTTCCTCATTTACCAGGCGAAAGCCGTCGGTAAAACCGGGAAAAGTACAGGTGAGAATGAGGATGATACATAACAGGACCGGTTTTTTATGGATCATAGATTATTCGAACTCCCCATCGTCGGATTCGCGAAAGTAATCCAGAACTCCCCGGCGTCCTGAGACCGGCCATATGACGTGTCAACAGGAACATCAATCTCATTATAATCGATGGAATCGATGATTGTGGTCCCCCCCGGTGTAGAGAGAACCACCGCCTCATCTTTTCCGAGACTGAAATTGGTTTGGAGCCCCTCGTCTTCATTATTTGCCATAATCACAAGATAATCGTTCCCCCGGATAATTGATCCCCGGGGGAAAGTCCATTGTAAGGGATCCGAGAGATCATCACCCAAATAAAAACCGGATAAATCAATCGGACTGTCCGTGAGATTGTACAGTTCGATCCAGTCATCCGTCTCTGTACTGTTAGCAGAAAGCTCGTTGATAAATAGATGACCTTTTAATTCCGCGTGCACTGCTTCCGCGTCAAAGAGCCGGGCGCAGCTCAATGAAGATAATAAGAAGAGGATTGTAAGTATAGATACCAGTAATGTTAATGTACGCATAATATCAATGTTCCTCTCATCGATAACCTGATATTTCAGGGAATGGCTCTTTTTTGTTCATCCTGTTTAAGAACCTGCTTTACATTTTCCTCCATTATATTAAATTATAAAGACTTGCGCAAGGACAGAGATAAAATGAGGTGCGATTTCGCGGATTGGTTTTTTGTATCAGCCTTAACAATAAAAAAAAATTGCACTAAATTGAAATATAGGGTACAATACCAGCGTGAAAAAGATCAGTGTGCTTTTTATGAGTATTTTATTTTTCTCCGGATGTTCCGGGTATGAACCCCCGTCTCTAAAAGAATTACCCTTTAAGCCTGTATCCTATGGAAATGAGGTTGATGATGAGGCTTCCGAACTCTTCGGGGGGGATGGAATCTATAGAATCGTGGTAGATATCGCAGAAGATCTTTTTGATATTGATAGTTCGGACGGCCTGGACTACACCTACACGGCGGGAGACCTTTCATCATCAGCCTCTTTTGTGTTTTATGATAATGAAGATGGGGACGGGGAGCCCCAAACGATTCAGGGAATCGGTATGAGACTCCGGGGGGCCGGGTCTTTTTATGACGAGCCCAAACATTCATACACGATTCTCTTTCCCGGTGAAGATAACAGGTTTTATGGCCTGGCAAGTATTAAGCTTAACTCCCTTTATGGTGATAATTCGTTTATGAGGGAAAAACTCGCTTGTGATTTTTTTCATTTTGCCGGGATACCTTCGTCGAGGACTGCCTATGCCCGGCTGTATTTTTTTAATGAAGCGGAACCGGATACCCCGGACTATAAAGGGCTTTACCTGATTGTAGAAGACGTAAACCAGGATTTTTTCGAATCCCGGTTCGGTCTGCCTGTGGGAAACTGTTACCAGAATAACGGGTGTGAGCTGGACAGGGTTCCCCTGAATAACTGGGAGTATCTCTCTTCTCCGGCTAACCCCCTGCCGCTGCTGGAACTTGTGACAAACCCGGATGATGTCGATTGCTCCGATATCATAGAAAGTACCGGTATTCTGAATACCACACCTCCCGGATTATTTGAAGAGACAATACAGGATTATTTTTGTGCGTATGAGCTGTTTTCCGCTTTTGCGGTCAATTCGTTAACCGGGATGATAGATGCCTATTGGTTTAATCCCCGCAATTTTTATCTTTATAATTACTACGGAAGATTTATGTGGATTCCCCTGGACCTCAACAGCAGTTTCGGGGTTATGTGGGCGGGGTTTGATCCCGTGATCGCGGACATCTACGCGTTTCAGCCCCGGAACACTCAAATTACCAGGGGTGAACGCCCCCTTATCGATTGTTTTATGCAGGTTCCCGGGTTTGTTGATTATTACCGGAAATCTCACAAGTACTTTATCGAGCATTATTTTAACGAGGAAACCCTTTATCCGCGGATCGATGAATTAAAAGTACTCATACTGAATGCCGTCCTTGATGATGACATGTATCAGGTGGTGACTGAGCAGGATATCACCGACGCGATTGAAGCTGACGGAAGTGATCCTCAAGGTCTCAAAGCATTTATCCGGGAGAGGAAAGGGTTTGTCTGGTCGGAGGTAGAGAATGCTTATGAATAAAAAAAATGTTAATAGACTACGTATTTTTCAGATTTTAAACGGATAATAAAAGATGTTGAAAAGGTCAGGGAAGTTCTATCAGCCTTACGTCATCAATTACTACGTCTTCGTTACTCCCGCCGAGATGAAAGATGAGTCGGGCCCCGCTATCCGGGGGATCTGTCATGGTAATATAAATGTAATACGTCGCCATCTGGGTGGCGGAAATAAGTGTTATTGTAAGGCCTCCATAGGATGAAAATCTATTTCCGTCATTATTATTGTCATACCCATCTTCTCCAAGTTCCACATACATCGTTCTTGATGCTGCCCTGGCCCGGAAACTGAGCCTGTATGTTTTATCCTGCACAAGGGAAAGGTATTTTTGTTGGAACTGAATATGTGATTGGCTATCCGATCCTTCGGTGATGGTTATAACCGCTTCTTCCGAAATAGTTTCCCAATGTGCTTCCGCACCCGCGGTTGTGTCCACATACAGTGACCACCTGTCCGGCCCGCTACTGAAATCATGGTTGAAGATCATATTTCCGTCCGGGGGCGGGGTGGGTGTGGGGACAATTGTGAGGGCCGGTAATGACGGAGGACTTGGCGTCGGTTCTATGAGGGGGCCGGTGCGGGTTGGGGGAGGGAAAAAGAGGTCGCAGCCGGGAATAAGAGCGAGGATGAGGGGGATAAAAATGGCAGTAGTAACAAGTGCCTGTTTTTTCATACTGTTTGTTTATAATACCATATTAAGGGGCGAATGCAATATCTATTTCGGGAATTTATGCGAAAGGGAAATACTAAAATATATTACCCATAAACAACGAGAGAATGATAAACCGGAATAGATAATGAGAAAAAGAAACATCGATTTACAGCAGCCTTTCGAGACATATTCGGGAAGATAGTGTGAGAATCCAAAACTATGGATAAAGGATCCTGTTTTGTATGGTAATCTATTGAGTAAAACAGCATAATAATGATGTAAGAAAAAATAACATAATTTGATAAAAAAAGTACCAACAATGTGGACAAAAATCGGTGTTGAAAGTATACTATGGACAGAATAATTTATAGTTTTTTTAGAATTTTTAACAAATGTTTATGGTAATGTATTCATTAAACATGGATATTGGTATGTTATACAAGTCCGATCGGGTATAGATAAGAAAATTTATAAAAAATATTGATATAAAATGCCTGTAAACCGAGATTCTAAAAAAATATTCTTTCGATGAATCCAATTCCAAATAAAAGACATCATCTGGTACATGGGAATATTGTAATCATACGCAGATTTATGTTTAGACCAGGCAAGCGTGTAAACAATCATGACCTTTCAGGAACTAAAAAAACAATTGAAAAAGGATCTCAGTGACTCTCCTGAGGTGAAGCTGGCTGTAATTGGTGATACTGCAACTCAACTTCTGTCCACTGCAATAAAAGGATACGCATATGCCGAAGATATCAATCTCGATGTATTTGATGCCGATTACAATCAATTAGACGAGCAGCTCTTCGACCGAAACTCGGAAGTATACTCATTCGATCCCAAATATATCTTACTATTCATGTCATCACACGCACTGTATTATCAATTTTGTAAACTTGACATCGATGATAAATTACGTTTTGCCGATTTCCAACATTGGCTGAAACAGTTAAAAGAGCGTGGCGTTTTGCTGGCTGTGTGCAGCAAGAATGAGGAGAAAATAGCCAAAGAACCTTTCGAGGCACATCCTGACATGGTGCTTCGGCTTGAAGATATTTCGATATTCGTAGCCAATTGAGATGATAAAGTACAAAACATCCGTTATATTCAGTCTCAGCATAATATCGGTATGGATTCCTTCGTTTTCGTGGATACCTGGATTATGAGCTGCCGTGTATTGAAGCGCGGCGTCGAAGAGTTTATTATGAATAAAGCAGTGCAAGTCGCGAAAGGGAATAACTACACAACAGGGATAGGTGAATATTTACGAACCCCAAAAAATAACATGGTAAGCAACATCTATGTAACCATGGGATTCGAAAAGAAATCCAATACGACTTTTGTACTTGATGTTGAAACGTTTGTACCCCACAAGAACCATATTAAGGAGATGTGAGTTATGTCAATTGATGAGACTTTTCGCCAAATTGAAGATGTCTTTCGCGAAATATTTGAGGATGATGACCTCGTTATAACAACACAAACCACTGCCCGGGATATAGAGGAATGGGATTCACTCATGAATATTCAACTTGTGACGGCCATTGAAAAAAAGTTCAAGATTCGTTTCACTCTGGGAGAGATTCAGAACTTTAAAAATGTTGGTGATTTGCAGGATTGTGTCATAAAGCGTCTCGGATAGCCGTCGTTGGAAAAAAGTGAGGAGTAGTTCATGATCTTTTCGTCGCCGGTATTCTTGTTTTTATTTTTGCCGATAGTTCTGGCAGGGGAATGTACTTAAACGCCTTATCCTCGCACTAGCGATACTGGCTAATATCGCTTTAATCATCAATAATAAATACCTGGCAGATCTTTTACCGATTGTGAACAATATAACCGGTTTGAACTTGCCAATCCATAAATTACTATTGCCCCTCGGTATTTCATTTTTTACATTTCAATCATATGATAATGAAATTTCTCATACCCATTTCAAAGAAAAGGCCAAGCCTGGTTAAACACGGCTGCTTGAAGAATTAATTTTTTCAGAGCAAGTAATCGATGATTTTCATCGTATCTCAATCCAAAACAATATTACCATACCGGAAATTATTCTTGCAGCGATTATATTGGCTATTCATGATATTTCAGAGAAAGATGATATCCCCATGTGGATGGCAGTTGATATTAGTAATTCCCATCCAAAACCTCCGGTAATAGACAACCTTACCGCGCCAATTTTAATTCGTTCAACTTTACATCAAGAACTCACCTGCGGGCAACATTTGAATAATATTAAAATGTACATTATCGACGCATTTAGTTACATCGGTTTTCCCGGTCCGGTTTTAAACGCTTTTTTAGCTTCTTCCCCGCCTAAAAAGAACTTTTTATACAGCTGTTAGTAAATTTTTTAAATTTTATTCTCTATCGTTTTATTGGGAAAGGACGTGTAGAGAAAAAGGTAATTGATTCAATGACAACCTATATCGGAGACGAATTGGTAGTAAAACAAAACATGAAAAAAATTGATGATAAAAAGGTCTTTGCTCCTTCATTCATGTATAATGTTCTGCCGGGTTTTTTTGGAGAGAAAATTGTTTTACAAAATAAAGATTTGAAGGTAGATTGTATAAATGATTTCTTACTCATTAAGGATAACCAAATTATACTTTATATGTCGGGCGGAGGATTAAATCAAAAAGCATTCCTTACACTAAAAAATAATTTTAATAAGCATATAAGTCGTAT
>JAFGRV010000211.1 GCA_016934975.1 Spirochaetales bacterium
ATCAATACCAATAATTATGCTCATGAATTCACCGAATGTATGAATTTACCCGGCACTTGATCTGACTCTTTAAGAAGTATTTCATTACTCCATTGAAAATCCCGCCGGGACGGCAAGATTCGAATATACATTCTGAACATCATCATTATCTTCAAGGGCATCGATAAGTTTAAGTGCTTTTCGTGTTTTATCGTCTGAATCCAGGGTGACCATATTATCCGAAATCTGGGTAATCTCTGCCGATTCATGTACAATTTTTGCTGCCTCCAGAGCATTCATGACATTCTCAAAATCCTCAGGACTCGTCATGATCTCAATAACTCCGTCTTCCGTGGATACGTCTTCGGCTCCCGCATCAAGTGCTATGCCAAGAATTTCATCCTCCGAGTACTTTTCTGCATCAAGAGCGATGACACCCTTCCTGCTGAATTGATACGCAACACAGCCGTTTTCACCGAGGTTTCCGCCATATTTTGATAAAATATGTCTGACTTCCGCGGCAGTCCGGTTTTTGTTATCGGTAAGAAGTTCAATTAAAAGCGCAACACCGCCGGGACCATACCCTTCGTAAGCCATTTCAATATATTCGACACCCTCCAGTTCACCGGTTCCTTTTTTAATCGCTCTTTCAACATTTTCTTTCGGCATATTTGCGTTTTTTGCTTTTAAGACCGCAGTTCTTAATCGTGGACTCGCTTCGATATCGCCGCCACCCATACGTGCCGCCACAATGATCTCTTTAATTATTTTTGTAAAAAGTTTCCCACGTTTAGCATCAACTGCACCTTTTTTATGTTTTATTGAATGCCATTTGCTATGACCTGACATAATCTACTCCTTATTATTAAACAGTTGTTTACACAGTTTCCTCATATATTACCATAGCAGATTTATGGTGTCAAGCAATATGGAATAGCGGCAGCACTCTTAAGAAGCAAAGGAATTGGTTTATTTTTGGATAACAATTTGACGATTATCACAGAATCTGATATATAGTATATATATGGAGAAAAAATATAGGATAATACTCATAAGCAGCTTTTTCATTATACTTTTATTCAGTAATTCCTGTACACCAAGAAAAATTCCGGAAAAGACTCAGGAAAACAATCAGATTGAGATAGAACCTGAATTACCGGAAATTGTTAAAAAAAAATATGAACAATTTGAGAATCTAAAAAAAACAAACGAGCTTGAGAATGAGAATACTCCCGAGGATAACACATCGAATTCATTAAAGCTCAGTGAAGTGGAAGAGCCGGAGGCTGATAAAAACTATACCATAGGAGTTCAAAAATACCTCTCTTTACTTCCTCAACTTCCGGGGATTGAAATTCAACCTGAAGATTTTCGAATCGGAGCCCTTCATAACAAGGGAGAAACATCACAAGAGACTCATCTCATAGAGAAAACAATTGCTGATTTTTTTGATTCTATGAAAAAACAAAACATTGACCGATCTCTCTTATACGATGAGGATTCGGGAGAAAAGACACCGGAAACGGAAACATCCGAAGAAGATGACAAAAAAAAGAGTAACCCGGAACTTTACCGTATTCTGATGTATCATATTGAAAATAAAAACATACCTCAAAACTACAGGATAGGCAGGATAACAATTGATAAAGAAGATAGAGCCCATGTTGAAGTAAGAGTTTTCGGAGAAAAAGGTGAAACCCAGGGTGTCGTGTATGTAATCAGGATACAGAACAAATGGTACATTTCTGACATTCAGATAAATTTCTATGACATTGAAATACCCGCAGAAGATGATCAGGATGAATTTCTACCGACAACATACCAATGGATTTTTCAGGGAAAGTGAAAAAGGCTGATTATGGGTGTAAAAGTAAACAGAATTGAAAAAGAATTTGTTTTAAAAAAGATGGTAGAAAAAGAGATAATTATAAAAATCCTGAGCAAACATAAAGAGATTGATGGAAAGATAATCAGGTTTTGTGATGAGTTTTTAATAATCGATTGTCCGGAGATCAAACTATCCCATCTGCACGAACATTGTGAAATCAGCATTTTCTTCATGTTTGAAAATAATCAACATACCTTTTCATCAAAAATTCTCGAGATAAAAGATACGGAACTTACTATTGCTCAGCCGGAACTTACCTACAAAAACTTGCAGCGGCAGTATGAACGGATAAAATCGGCAGAGGATATCCGGATTTTTCTTGATATAAAGGGGAAACGAATACAGATCGATTTTCCGAAAACAAGGGATTATTTTTCATTATCTGAACCCACATATACGGAGGATTTTAATCCCTCGGATATCCAGAATCTTATCCGTTCATTCCGTAAAAAAATGGAAGAACTCGTGTCTGTCAATAAAATAATCATGCTTCGTAACACAAATCCTTCTACATACGAAGAAAAATTGATGGCACATACTGGTAAAATAATCTGGATACCATATATTGACGAAGGCTTTCTTTTGAAGAATCCATTTCCCGAGGTCTCGCTCCTCACTTATCAGGAAATAGCAGATTATGAACTGGGAATGGGGACTTTACGGGGAGAAATTGGAAATAAATTTAAAATTCTGTTAAAAGAAAAAAAAGATAAGGGTTTTTACTCTCAACTTTATTGTCCTCTCCTCTATACTCACTATCTTGTAGGATATATTTACCTCTGTAATACTTCGGAAAAAAAAATCGGAATCACTATTCATACTCTTAAATATGTCAATGAATTCTCAAAGGTTCTTTGCTATTCACTCAAAACCAATCATTATTTTAATTCACAAGACCTTGGGAATAATTCCTATTCTACCCCCGTTATTGATATTAGTGCTTCCGGATTACTCTTTGCTCATACAGAGAAATATCTTTCCGTAGAATTACCCCTTCATGCAGAAATAATGATTACTCTTAAAATAGGGAAACGGAAAATAGAGACAGGAAGTACTGTCATACGTAAGTATATGGATAAAAACAGGTACTACTTTGCATTAAAATTTACAAGAATTACCCGGGAGGATTTTCGTTTTCTTTATGAGTTCATCTACGGCAAAAAATATTCAGTTGAAGCCGAAACCATCTGGGAAAATACAAAGACCTGGGAAGACGTGAGCTTTTTTATCGATGATTCGGGACATTAACAAAAATGATGCAAGCTTTAGCTATTCTATCTTTGCACCATGCCGTTTTTTAGGGAAACTCTTCTTAACAGCGACACAATTCTTTTTCTTATTGAAGACGACGCCGCCATTCCAGTATTCTACTGCGGCGAAGAGAGCATTCCCACCATCGTTGTCATCACTTTTATCCGTACGGAAAGAGACAAATTGTGCCATATTTTCAAAATCCTGTTTAAGGAAACATTCCGTTCTCTTTGTATTAAAATCATTCCATTTCTCGAGATTTTTAAAGCCTTCACCTTCATCTTCAACTATAAGTTGTGCATAATCTGTCTCAAATTTATACCAGACTTTTACCTTTTTATTAATATCATTTTTATTGCCATGCTTAACCGCGTTTTTAATGAGCTCACTCACCTGTTGTTCCAACAAGTTTATTTCTTTAATTTCCGGCGGAGCCATTTGAACGATAAGGAGTGTAAAATACCTTATCTGCCTGTAATCGCTTGAAAATTCTTTCGAAAACATCCCATTCTTGTTAAAAAGCTCATTATTATCATCAACGATAATTCTTTTAATTTCAACAGTTTCATCCATGTGCTCTATGCTCCTTAAAAATCGGTTTCTCCTTCTTCACATGCTTGTTTTCACATGCAGGAATTCGCCATTGGAATCACTCCATGACTGAAGATACTATTATTTTGTTTCACAATTTATTCTGTTTCAATTTTACTAATTGCTTCCTCTATACTATTAGATATGGGGAAGTATCCCATTAGTTTCGTTAATTCGATAACCTTTTTTACTGATCCATGAATATTTGCTATACGGAGCTTCATATTATTCTTTTTAATCGAAGAACAGATATAAATAAGAGCTCCGATACCACTACTATCAATATAATCAACTTTTTCGAGATTAATTATATAATACTGTATTTTTTTCTCCATCATTTTCAAAATGAGTTCTTTTAGTTTATACGAATTATACAGATCCATCTCACCATTCACATCAATTATATAGATTGACCCGGATTTCCTAATCTTCAGTTCCATTTTTTCTCTCCTTTCTCTCTCATTAAGGAAATTTAAAGCTTAATATATACTCACCTGTTTCAAGTTTGTCTTTTCCATCTCCTCCATCTCCCTTTATAATCCTCTATCGTATATGGAAAAGACAACTTCACGATAATCGGAATTACTCATATCTTAATTCTTCATCAGCATACTCAGGCTTTCTCTTTAAAATAACATTCACTTCAAATATATATAATTATCCCATTTATTGCAATTTTTTACCACTGGTTTTTAAAAAAACATAGGTGGTTAAAAAAATTAAATTACTTTCATGATAATAAGTGTCTGGTCATCATGTTGTTTTGCATTCCCAACGAAGGCCGCCAAATCTGTTTTAATCAATTCAACCAATTCTTTTGGGTTCTTTTCGACATGCTGTAACAAAAGATTGTGAAACTTCTCGGATGTATATTGCTCGCCTTTTGAATTCATAGCTTCAATAATACCATCGGTATACATTGTAACAATATCA
Organism: Spirochaetales bacterium; assembly: GCA_016934975.1. GTDB lineage: Bacteria > Spirochaetota > Spirochaetia > SZUA-6 > JAFGRV01 > JAFGRV01. Next base: position 4,643 of record JAFGRV010000211.1, read on the forward strand.
CCACTTTTTAATTTTACCCTCTTTTGACCATATCGGGTTGTTTTCTCTATCCCGATGGGGAGACCTTCCGTATCAAGCAATTCGAGCTGATTTGTGGTCTTCCGGTAAATCAAAAGGGGATGATGGGCGGCGTTTGAGTAGATAAGCTCTCGTGTCGCCTGATCATAGGAAAACATGCTCATAGTCGCATAATGATCAATATCAATCTGGCCGGATATACCCCTGTTCACCCAGGTGAGTATTGTCGCAATTTCCCTGTCAGATGTGGCAATAAGATGAAGAATCGACCGGATCATGACCATAACTAAAGCCGCCGGATATCCTTTTCCGGCAACATCGCAGATGACTATTCCAAGTTTATCGCCTTTGAGTTGCAGAACATCATAATAATCGCCGCTGACTCCCTTTGCCGGCACTGAATACGTCTCCAACTCAATATTTTTACCTCTCGGAAGTTTTTTTGGAAGAAGCTTTTGCTGAATATCAGCGGCAATACCGATTTCTTTTTCGATCTCCCGTTTTTCAAGAACTTCCATATATGTCAGGAGGAAATCGATAGTAAGGGCGGCGTATTCACCGAAAGTTTTAAGATGTTCAAAATCATTATCAGAAAAAACGACTCCTCTTTCTCTATAAATAACAGCAAGCACGCCTAATACCCGTTTTTGGATAACCAGGGGGATGATAATGACAGAGTTCACATAAAGAGTATTATTATTAATATTAGCAGATAGTAATGGCTCATCTTTCGATTGTTTAATAAACATGGGTTTTCCCGATTTTGCCACTTCACCCAATAATGTTTCACCCAATCGGATTGGGGTAGATTTAAAATATGCCTCAAGACTACTTATTTTTTGCTTAATAAGAATTTCGGGGACTGCATAAAGGGGAGGGAAAAAACCGGACACAGCCTTCACTTTTAAAATATCATCATATTCATCGACCATAAGGATTGCTCCCGCTTCTGCGGAAGTGGTCTTTACCGTCGATTCAATTATATAGGTAAGAACTTCATCGAGCCCCATTTTCTCTGCAATGGCCCGGCATAATACACGCATATATTCAAAGAGAGATTCCAGGTCATTCGAAATAAATTTCAGTTCTTCTTCCTGCTCTTTATCATATGCGGAATTATACTTGAAAAGTATGTACAGATGAAGCAAATAGCCTAAAGAGATGACAACGGATTGAAATATAAGCACATAATCCGAAAACTTAAAATAAGGCAGAATCAGATAGATAATGACACCAATAAATCCGGGAATAAAAATGATCGAGGTTCTCGTGTCGAGTATAATCCCGGGATTCGCCGTATTATACCTCGAAACAGCGATGAGGGCGACTGCAACATAAATAATATTAACCAGATATATTC
>JAFGRV010000014.1 GCA_016934975.1 Spirochaetales bacterium
ATATAATACGAATATAAAAAAAATAAATTATATTGGAATTAATATTTTAAAAAAAGAATACCATCAGATTGATAAATGGAAAAAAAATATTGATTTTAATTTTTATGCTTTTCACAACAAGATAGAAGATCTTGACAAGGCGGATTGGCAGAAAATTTATAAAAGTATTAATGGCAATCTCCTTACAACCGCTTTCTTTTCTCTTCATCATATACATGATGTGAATAACCAGCATTCTGAAATTCTTTCTCATATGAGAAAATTGGGATCCGGATATTTTTTCATAGCGGAACCGGACTCAAATCACATTACGGAGAATCTTACGGAAAGATTTACTCATTCACTTCTCCATTTTAAAACTATTTTTCACCTGATCACTGAAATAAAAGGAATATCATTATCTGAAAGAATTGCTTTACAGTGGTTATTTCAAAAAGAGATCATGGATATAATCGGCAATACACATACCATTTCCGAAAGACATGAACCTGTACATAATTGGCTTCAGAAACTAAGGGGGGCGGGTTTTACTCCTTGCTATTGCTTTACAGAGATTGATAATAACCGGCCTCATCTTGTAGATTTAAAATATCAGAGATCCCGGGGATATATAAATATCATGTATAACAATATATCTATTTTATCTATTATGAGTTTGGTATAAAGCAGGTTTGTCTTTAAAGGTGTGCAAAATCGAAATTATTTTCTTCAGGAACTTAATTGTTAACAACGTTTAAAGTGCTTATAAAAATTATGTCGATAAAAATGTTATTAAAGGGATTACCATGGCGAATATGAACAGTTATTGGGGAATAAGAAATTTATTGGCACCGGTACTCACACGGCTACTGATCTATGAAACCAATCCAATTGATCTGGAAAGAGTCATCAGTACGATTGAAAATGTGGAGTTAACACATATTAATGTCCTTGAGGAAAATTGGGTGGCTCAATGGGAAGATAAGGCAAAGCAATATTTGGTAATTGTAGAAGAAGCGGAAAAAGAAGGGAATTATGAGACAGTAAAAAAACTTTATCACTATGTTGCGCAATGCTATTATGCCATATTTTTAATTAATTTTGCTCATATCGAAGATAAAAAAAATAATTATGCAAAATATGTTCGGTTTTATCAAAAGGCCGCATCGTATTATAATCCGCCTGTAAAACGGATTCAAATTCCTTTCGAGAATAGTACATCATTATTTGCTCATCTGCATGTACCGGAAGGCAAAGGCCCGTTTCCCTGTACAATGATTATATCAGGAGCAGGAAGCTGTAAAGAAGAAATGAACATATTGGCACGACCTTTAGTGAAGAGAGGAATCGCCGCGTTTGTCATCGATTTACCAGGTGTGGGTGAATCACTTTATGTCTCGGATTTAAAGTGCCGCTGGAGATTAATAAAAAAGGCGTTTGATACTTTTTTAAACTATATTCAGAACCATAAACAGATATCGAGTAATAAGATCGGGTGTATTGGTCTCTGCATGGGAGGCGGATTAGCGTACCGCTTGGTGAGTCAATCCGATCAAATAACATATTTAGCGACGCTTTTCCCTTTGTTTATCAATTATTCAGAGAAAAATACGCCCCGCTGGATGACACAGGGAAGTTATTATAAAAACCTGACAGGAGGAGAAGTTGCAGTTGCGGAATATATAAAAGAGATGAGTCTTGGAGAAAAGGATGCGGTAAACTGTCCGTATTTTTTTGTGCACGGCAGAAATGATAATTGGATGACCCTTGATGAAGCTCAAACGTTATATGATCGCGCCAAAGGAGAAAAGAAACGACTCATTATTGAAGAAGAAGCAGTGTATTACAATAGTACGAAAGTCGTTCACGCGATGCCTGTGGGAGAACAGATGCATTGGGTAAAACATGTTATTGCCGATTGGATTAAAAGGTATTCATGTGAAAAGGATATGACAGGATGACGCACTTTTCAGGTTTATTCGATACATTATCATATGTTTCAAAAAAATCAGAGAATAAGGAAATGCTGATCATTGATAATGACAGAATAACATATGGAGATTTTATTCTCCTCTGCAACCGGATATCTTGCGCATTAATTGACGAAGGTATTGAGAAAGGCGACAGAATCGCCATTCTTTTACCCAATCATCCGTATTGGTATTCTATTTTCTGGGCAATATCCAGGATCGGGGCTGTTCCCGTACCCTTTGATCCGCAAAGCGGTTCATGGGAGCTTGCTCAGCTCATAAATTTTATTAATGTAAGATTCTGTTTTGCCATAGAAAAATACAGAGGGGTGGATCATTACGGTAATATAAAAAAAATAATTGAGGAAGGAAGCAGTTTAAAGAAAGCAGTTTTTTTAAATGAAGTTAAAACAAACAACTTTATGATGACATTAGAATCCTTTATTCAAAAAAAAGACTACTCCCTAAACTTTACTGAAATATATCATCCTGATTTTACAGATGAATTGATGTACGCCTGTACTTCCGGCACAACAGGTAATCCCAAGATTCTGGTTGTACAACAAGGCGGCTTTTTTCAGGCAGAATATGATATGGCAGATTATCTCGCACTCAATGAAACTGATACCATGTTAGTCGGCATGCCTTTATATCATCAAGGTGGATTCGGTATGGGATTGCAGGCAGCCATAACAGGCGGTAAAATAATTTATCAGAGTAGATTCGATCCGTATAAATTTCTTACGATTATCGAGCAGGAGAGAGTCTCGGTCGTTCAGCTAACAAGCACCCTGGCGAAAATTCTTTTTTCCGTACCGGAATTTAATCACTATAATTTATCTTCCCTTCGCCTGGTATACTTTGCAGGTGAGGTGCTCCCCCGGGAAATAATGAAGAGATTCGTTCATGAATTGAATACACGGGTTGTCAATATCATAGGCTCCAGTGAAACTGCGACCATGCTCGTCTGGGATTCCGACAAAGACCTGTCATATGATTGCAATAGTTACCGGAGATTGGATTTTACGGATGTTAAATTAGTGGATAATAACGGAAATACCTGTAAAGAAGGCGAAATCGGTATGATTCATATTCATACCGATGCCGTCTTATTATACTACTATAACAATCCTTTAGAGACTTCGGAAAAAATATATATTGAACAGGGAAAAAGATGGTACATAACCGGTGATCTGGGTAAAAAACTGGCTCATGACAGAATCCTCTTTATCGGAAGAGAGAAAAGAGTGATTAAGCGGGGAGCGAATCTTGTCTATCCCGAGGAAATTGAATCATTTTTACTGACACATCCGGACATCGAAGGGGTAGCTGTTACATTAAAAAAAGATGCGTTTATGGGAGAAGCAATTATAGCAATAATTCAAAAAAGAAAGGATGTAATACTAAAAAAAGGCGATATAATACATTATTGTAAAGGAAGGTTGTCCGGTTATAAAATTCC
>JAFGRV010000212.1 GCA_016934975.1 Spirochaetales bacterium
AAAAATTTGTAATTTCAGTCGCTGCAGGCATAACTATAAATAATATTAACGAGATTATCGACTCTCCAAAAAATATTGTACGTGTGATGCCTAACACTCCGGCTCTGATCGGTGAAGGAATGTCGGTAATATCTCCCGGGAAGGACACGGATAATAAATTACTTGCAATTTCCGAGGAGATCTTCTCATATTTGGGCAAGGTGCTTATCTTACCTGAAAAACTTATGGATGCCGTCACCGCACTCTCAGGTAGCGGCCCTGCGTACGGGTTCACACTGATACAGGCAATGATTGACGGCGGAGTAAAGATTGGGCTTCCGCGCGACAAAGCAACCGTACTTGCCGCTCAAACAATTCTCGGAGCAGCAAAGATGGTCCTTGACAGCAAGGACGACCCGATCACTTTAAGAGGGAAGGTCACATCCCCGGGTGGAACAACAATAGAAGCTGTGCATATTTTGGAAAGAGCTGGATTTTCCGGAATCCTGATGGATGCCATAGAGGCAGCCAAGTGCAAATCTGAAAAACTGGGCAATTGAGTAAGATGAACGGATTTCCAATTTCGAACTATACAATATGGCAAATAAAAAAATTCGCCGGTATATTTCTCGTTGTCTTAGTTGTAATCTTTTTAGCCGGAAATTTATTAACCGCGATCTTTAAAGATAAAATTGAAATTAATCCCGATTCCTATATTCTGAGAAACGGATTCCCCATTTTCACTTCAGCGGAAGAATATATTAAACAGATTAAATCCTATCCCTACGATTTTGGTGTTAAATTAAAAACATACAAAATGGGTCAAAATGAATCATACTGGAATGTTGCCATGAGGAATAATATTTCCATGGATACATTGATTGCCGCAAATCCATTTATAGATTCGCTGCTTGCAAAACAGGGCATTGAAATAGTCATTCCTTCTGAAGACGGCCTTTTAATGCCCCTGGATAACGTTTTAGATGTCTGGAGAATGTCCCGTATTGTCGACTATCAGGATTCCATTCAGGGCAGTTATATGCAATCAATCTTTAAGCTATTTTCCCTTGATGATATCCGTTTTGCGTTCTATAAAGGAGCAGTTCCTGAGATCGTGAATAATTCTCTTGATAAATTATTCGCAATGAAAAAAATCTTTCAATCCCCTCTGGCAGGCAGATTTACTTCATTGTACGGGGAAAGATTCGATCCTTTTGCGGACGGCATGGAATTTCACAATGGAATTGACATATGCGCAAGGATGAATGACCCGATTTATCCGGCACGGGAAGGTATTGTGTCTTTTACGGGTTGGCGCCATGAATTGGGTCTCGCGATAATCATTCAGCATCTTGACGGATATGAAACTACCTACGGCCACTGTTCAGCAATAAATGTAAAACCAGGCGAAGATGTCACAAAAAAAGACATAATTGGCAGGGTCGGCTCCACGGGCAGGTCAACAGGCCCCCATCTTCATTTTATGATCAAAAGACACGGCCAATTAATTAATCCGCTTATATTTATCTGGTAATAAAATAAATATTAATTCACTATCCTAAAGCAGTTGTTATTATTGTCATTGTTTTGATTGAAGGCGAAATAATAAACTCCATTGTTTTATAGTATATTTTCTTTTCTTAAAATTAAAAAATATTCGAAAGAAATAAAATAGCGTAGCAAATTTAATAATAGTATTCGATAGTAATATTTAAAAAAAAGGCAGTATTTTATAAGATACTGCCTTTCTGAATTTACCAAATCAGGAGTATATACTGCTTTTTACTGACATGCAAAATTTGATTCTATTTCATAGTTTGCATCGGTACCGACATACTTAGCAACCTTTGGATACGGACAAAGAGGACGCGTTCGGTTCGGATTCCAACTGGCTGGAACTTCCGAATTTGTAGAAGTGATGGTACCGCCCACTCCTCGTGCAATGGCAATAATCGAATCCGGGGCAATGCCTTTCTCCACCCATGCAACAATTTTATCAAGCACATCATTGCCTGAACCTGTACCAGTGCCATAATAATCCGTAGCAGGGCCGCCTGATGAGTGTCCCATACCTGGAACAATAAATAAACGGGCCATAGAGGCAGTTGCAGCGTCTCCATAATATGTACGGAAACTTTTGAACCAATTTATGGTATCCTGTACGGAAAATACAGGATCTGTTGCTCCCTGAAGAAGAATCATCCTTCCGTGATTGGCAACCATCTTTGACATCATCAGATCGGGGGGGGTCATGAATGACATTGCAGATTCGGTATATGTGCTGTCGGTTGCATTTATTTTCGGTGCATCAGTATCGACATTAAAACGCGGAGTGGCAGCGCCGGAGTAGTCAAGAGCAAAATCTAGAAGAGTGGTCCCTGTCCCGTCAAGAAGAGTTGGAGATACCGGCGGGGTCATGAATGCGAATGCGACTGACAGCGGATCACGGTTTCCTGTACTGTTGCTGTATTTCCAGGTGCGCCATCCAGAACTGCTTATTCCTCTATCCCATGGAAAATTTGTGTAAAGATTATTGTGTGAAGAATCTCTCGCACCCTTATGCACAGATGTCAAAACATATTTTTGACCAACGGTGAGGCACGTTCCGTCAGGAGCACCGGGACAGGTTTCTGTGTCAAGATCTATATCGAACTCTTCCTGACAACCTTCAATATCGCTGACCAGATCATCAGCAGCACCATCAAGCGCATCACATCTATTAACAATCTCACCAGCTAAATAAGCCAGATCCGTAGCTGTTAAAGCAGTAGTAATATCAGGTCGTCCTTCCGGAGTGGTTCCGGTCGCTATTGTGGCATATTGCTGCACTCCCCACAGCTGCGCAACAGCCGCCCTTGGAAGATTGAAACCAGGATTACTAACAAGGAAACCATCGTACTGATCTCCGAAACGGGATGCCGCAACCATTGCATGACGGCCCCCGTTTGAGGTACCGCCGATATATGATTTGTCCGGACCTCTTCCGTAATAAAGCTTGATCAGCGCTTTTGCCATCGGTGTCAACTGGCCGACTGCGTTGTACCCGTAATCAACACGGGCCTGTGGATCGATACCGAATAGCCCTCCTCCTATTGTCCCAGCCTCTGATGTATGACCTGCATCAGAACTTATAACGGCAAATCCTTTCGATAGAGCGCATTCAGTCGCCCCGCCCCCTGGCATAGAACCTGTAGCAGAGACAATTCTCCCATCCATACCGCCGTTACCCTGATAGTAATAACGTCCGTTCCAGTTTGTCGGCAGGCGCATTTCGAAACCTATGGCATAATTTTTCCCATCAACCGAACTTGTTCGTTCGTTTAATGTCCCTGTCACCCGCGCATGCTCAGGCATTGCAATACCGCTTACAACAGTTCCGTCTACAATAAGCGTCGAAGATATAATGACTGCATTTGTATAATTAAGTGAGGCTGTTGTAATATCCGCATAGTTAATAACCGGTGTTCCGGGTGTCGCTTCGGTCGGTGTATATCCTGATGTTTTTTCACCAGTATCCGATCCGCACGAAACCAACATAAATAAAAACAGAGTAACACTACAGGGGGTAAAAATTCTCAGGAAACATCTTAATCCTTTTCTCATAACTCCTCCTTAAATAATAAAATATTGTTTGGAATAATATATGAAATGAGTAGATCGACTTTAAAATCGCTTAATGTTTAACAAAATGCACTCTTTTCGATTAAAAGAAGCAGCATTTTAAACTACTCACAACAATGAAGAAAAAAAAATAAATACTTAAAATGGATATTTGTATTTAAATACTCGCGATCTTGTTAGCGCATTAAAATCATGCACTTTTATTATCACCTCCTTTGTGTAAGATTTCTCTATAAATTCATATAATACCATTGTTGGACTTATTTCGACCCGTCTTGTAAGTCGGTACTGAAAACAATTAATTGCTATACACTTGGAAGGAATTTAAAAAAGTTAAATTAAACCGGGAATTAAAACAGTTCAAAGAAAATTAGATTTGTCTAATTGTATTATTATACTGGGATGCTTATCCTGACAACAAGATCATTGCATTAAAAAATTTTGTCATTTTTAAGTTCCGACTTGCAAGGTGGGTCGAAGTAAATCCAAATCGAAAATACATTATAAGAAAATGTACAATTTAATCAAATATTACTTTTATATTATCTTCCCGGAATAGTACCGGGAGTATTGCATATTATATATCCGAAAGAATATAAATAGTTTAAGCCGATACTGCATCCTGGTAGACCTGTTCATGTTTTAAAAATAATTAGATACATCGGGGGTTACTTATTGCAAGTATCAAAAAATATAGAAATTTAATAAAACTTATCACATCAAATTTTATTGT
>JAFGRV010000015.1 GCA_016934975.1 Spirochaetales bacterium
ATTTATCGGCCCGTATAATACGGAAGCAAATCCCAGGGGGATTTTAATAGGGACTCTTACAAATGGAAACATTTCCGGTGGAAACCCCTGTGCGGCCCAAAAAATAAATCTACACCTTGCCCCGGGAGATAAAAAAGAGATCATCTTTATTTTAGGAATTGAAGATACAGAAAAACTCAGCAGGGAGATCTCGCAAAAGTTTTTTTCTTCCGATTTCACTGAAAAAGAGTTGAACAGGGTAAAAGATTCCTGGCAGGAGATATTCAACCGCTTTATATTCTCAACACCATCCCCTGATATAAACTCCTTTAACAATTTTTGGAATCCCTACCAGATGCGCACCACTTTTTATTTAAGCCGGGGAGCTTCAATATATGAGGGCGGAATCAATAGAGGAATGGGATTCCGTGACTCGAACCAGGATACTCTTGGTCCTGCATACCAACTTGTGGATGAATTGTCCGAACTCCTTTCGAACCTGAGTACCTTTCAGTATAAAGCGGGAGATGCCTGTCACGGATACTTCAAACTCACAAACGAAGGCTATTCAAATGGGTATTCCGATGATCACCTTTGGCTTCTCTATTCCGTTTCCAATTATATAAAAGAAACAGGGGATATGGCGTTTCTTGAAAAAAAATTACCCTATGTTGATGCAGCAAAAGAGGAATCGATTTTTGAACATCTTAAGTCAGCCCTTGCATTTACAAAAAACAATTGCGGAGATCATAAAATTCCCCTCGCCTTTTCCGCAGACTGGAATGACTGTCTTAATCTGAGAGGACCAAATGGAAAAGGTGAAAGCGTATGGACGGGATTTTTGTATCATAAGGCTCTTTTGGAAATGAGTGAGCTCTGTGATATCCTCCGGGAAGATGCGCTGGCAGAAGAATACAGGCAGGATGCTTTGAAAATGAAAAATACTATCAATACAACTGCCTGGGACGGAAAATGGTATAGACGTGCTTTTGATGATGACGGAAATCCCGTGGGAACAGAAAAGAATAAACATGGAAAAATTTTTCTGAATGCGCAGTCCTGGGCTGTTTACAGTGAAGTTGCCGGGGGAACCAGAGGCATGCAGGCTATGGACATGGTAAGAGAAAAATGTAATTCCCGGCATGGAATAGCCCTTCTCTGGCCGGCATACCGGGAGTATAATCCATTAATCGGCTCAATAACCGGATACCCTCCGGGTCTAAAGGAAAATGCCGGAATTTTTTGTCATGCAAACACCTGGGCAATTATTGCGGAATGTCTTCTCGGGAGGGGAGACTATGCCATGGAATATTATGAGAAATTACTCCCCCCGAACTATAATAAAATCGCCTTGATCCATAAAAGCGAACCATATATTTATTCCCAGGTCATCGCCGGTCCCGAACACCCCGATTTTGGTCTTGCACGAAATTCCTGGCTCACCGGTACGGCAAGCTGGATGTTCGTCGCTTTTACTCAATATATTCTCGGAATTCGTCCCTATTATACCGGACTCATGATCGATCCATGTCTCCCCACAGCATGGAACGGATACAAAGCAACCCGTGCGTTCAGGGGATCTGTGTATCATATCGAAGTAGAGAATCCTTCTCATATCTCCAGGGGCGTAAAAGAAGTGTACGTCCAGGGGCAGAAGATTGATGGAAATATTATCCCCATAACCGGGGAAAAAGAGGTCCGGGTAAAAGTCATTTTATAATCTGTGGTTCCGCTTTTTTCATTAAATAGTTTACATAGCGTAGTGAAGCTGCAATCAAAAAAAAATCTGAAACCGCAAATACACGCAAATGTACGCAGATAAAAAAAACGTTTTATCTTTGCCTCCCTTTAAGAATTCCATGGCCTATCCTTGTCGAATCCAAATATTTGTGTGAATCTGCGTGAATTTGCGGTTCCAATAATCTCACTAAAAAAACAAGAATTTGAATGTTGGCAGTACAGTTGCATTCTATAAATAAAAGGCCGCCCTAAAAAGACGGCCTATAAAAATCAAATCACATACTCAATTCGGATTCATATTAAAAATTACATGATATAAGCCCCACATAACATTGCGCGATCCGCAGAGCATCCACGATATCGATCAAGCCGTCGCCGGTGACATCTCCCGCACAGGTTTGAAAATTACCCGGCTGCAAGTCAACGTAATATTGAGCGACAAGGAGGGCATCGATAATATCCACAGATCCGTCACCATTCACGTCACCCGGCGCATAGGCACATCCGGAGGGAGTAGTGGGTGCCGGGGTCTGAGTCGGGGCAGGAGTCTGGGTCGGAACCGGGGTTGGTGTCGGAGTCGACGTATCTCCCCCAGGAGGTTCACCCGCAACAAGGACCCCATTCTGATAAATCGGAATATACGACGTGACCGAATATGCCGACCCCAGGCCCTGGCCGGAGTAATCGTTTGTTCCGTCCCATGACGGGTTTGTGCCGCCGGAATAGTCTTGTTTAATTTGGATCACAAACTGGAGTTCCCGGGTACCGACCATTTCCGCCGCTCCCCAGTTTATCGGGATATAATAAATCCCATTCCCTGCATCAACCGCGACGGGTGCTTCGATAACAACAGGAGGCCCGCCGTGAAGCATTCCCTGCTCATCATAATAAATTTGTGTCTTAAGCAGCGAAACAGTACCTCCCGCAGAAAGTATTTCATCTATATCAAGATAATAACGTGCCTCGAATCCCGATTCCAGCCGCGGGGGCAGACATGGCGCGATGTGGATATTAAACTTGAGCTCAATTCCCTGTTCATTCTGATTCTCTATTTTTGCTTCCATAAAATATTCCGTGTGTCCGGTTTCATGAGGAGGAAAATCCGCCAGAGGTTGATGTCCGGCGGCACGCCCGAAGAAATCGTATAATCCGGCGAGTGCTCCGACAAATGCCGCATTATAATCGATTGCAACTTCATTATAGGAGTAGTCCGTTGTTATATCCATATGCTGATCCGAACCGTCCGGTCCGCCCACCAAGGCACCCCAGAGTGTGTGGGTATGCTCGGGAGGATCATTCATATCATTTTTCAATGATCCGTGGGCTGCCCTGTGATGGGGGTGCCTGGCATAATTTTCACCATACCCGACAATATAAGAACGGGAAAGGGGATTTGCCCCCATAATATAGGTCATCTGTCCCTTTGCCCACTCCGCAATATCGTTCCGGTTATGGTACTTGGCGTACACGAGGCCGCAGAGTTGAGCCGCCGTATTATATCTGGCAGAACCCCAGGTATTTATCATTCCATATCCCCCGGGGGTATATTTGAGATAATTGGAGTCGGAACTTGACTCATGAGGGACTTCGCCGCCTGACCAATATTCGATGTTCCATCGTGAATAGTAATCGAATAACTCGTCCTCCGGGAAAAGTGTTGATAATTTTGTCCAGACACCTCCCCAGACCGCGTCCCAGCAATGCACCCAGGCATTCTGCCATTCATTATCCGGGGTTGCAACGATTCTGGACAAATAACCGGTATAAGCCCCGGTAGAATCCTGGCTCATAATATCATCAATATAATTTGTATCTCCTGTTACGGCATAAAGCCATACCGCAGCCCAGGCCATTTCATCATGATCATACCCGGAACCGTAGAATCCCCCGGAAAAACCCATACCCCTGTTTGCTGCGGCGAATTCATACAAGGCTTTGGCAGTCTCCAGACATTCCGAGGCATAGGATGCATTAATATCCCGGTAATTAAGATACATAATGGCAAGAGAAGCTGCTGCTTCCCCGCACATATCACTCGCCGGTTCTTCGGAGGTCGCGAAATAGGCAGGCCGCAGATTTGTGGTAGATAAATAATACCAGAGTTCCGGCGGGCACCAGCAGACATGATCTGCCGCCCCGTCTCCCACCTGATAACAGAAAGTGACGACATTGCCGGAGCTGTCTTTAAATGTACACCGGAGAAAATAATCGGTAAAATACTTGAGAATATCGATCATATGATCATAGACCCCTGCATCCATAAACGCGTCCTTAAACTCGTATAAACCCCAGCCGAGAGTTGATGCCGAATACCCTTGAGGCAACCCGAACTTGACGTGATCCCCTGCATCGTGATACCCGCCGGAGAGGTCCAGGGTATTGTTTCCGTCAGGATCAAGGGCGGATTTGTGTGCAGATATAAATGACGCGGACATGTTGGTAGATTCCGCATTGAGAGGCATCTCAAAATCGCGCATATGACAGGCGCCCCTCCACTCAAGCCTGCTTTGTGTCTCAAGATTACACATATTCGCATCATAAAAATAAAGGGATTTTTGCAGGGCTTCAGCAAAGTTCACATATACGGATTGAGCAAAAAGACCCGCGGGAAAAGCAAATAGAATGACGATTAATAAACAACTCACTTTTTTTAATTTCATTTTTAACGCTCCTTCTTATTTTAAACTCATAAATTTATTTTTATTCTCCCCTGTACAGATAAAAGATTTAATAATTGAGGTTGTCCCGCAACCTCCTTTGAGTACAAAGGTTAAACAAGGCTGACCAATAACATCATTGCACCATATATAGCGGATTTTTAATTTTAACTACGCTATATGTAGTATTGCTCTACTATAATTTCTATACAATAGAGGTTATTGGACAGCCTAAATTATATCATGATTTTCCGTAAAAATAAATTATTTTTTTTAAGGAGCTTCTCCATGACGCGGATTTATCAGTTATTTCAATGAGTGGAAGAATGAGAAATATAAGGAGAAGACAGCAACGAGAAACATATCAGCCTTATTCCATGAGTTTTTTAATGATATGGTCTTTTTTCCTCCATTTCGGCTGTACTTTTACCCGGAAATCCAGATACACCGCATATGGGAAAAGTTCTTCTATTTCTTTTCGTGCTTCCTGCAGGATTTGTTTTATCTTTTCCCCGTTCCGCCCGACGAGAATGCCCCGTTGTGTCATCCGTTCGACATAGATAAAACCACGGACCCAGAGCACCGCATTTTCTTTCCGCATTTCCATATCGAGGATTTCAATATAAATGCAGTGAGGGAGTTCCTGCTTCGCGACAGAGATCGCTTTTTCACGGATAATTTCCGATATCCTGAACTCAGGCGGCTGGTCGGTATAAAACTCCGCAGGATAGAAAGGTTCTCCTTCGGGAATAAAATCGATAAGCTTTGTGAGTACTTCATCAATTCCTTTATTATTAAGAGCAGACATTGAAAAAAACGGGACTTTAAAAAGATCCTGTTTGAGCTCTTCGACTATAGGGAAAAAATAGCTCTGCTTTACATCCATCTTATTAAGGGCAATGACAATCGGTTTTGAAGTTTCCGTAATAATCTTCATGATCGCCCGTTCTTCTTCCCCCACATCCCGTGAAGCATCGATAATATAAAGAACGGCATCACACTCATCGATTGTCGAGGCGACCAGTCTCTTCATGTATAAGTTAAACTTTTTCTCGGATGTATGAAATCCCGGCGTATCAATAAAAACAAGCTGACTCTCTTTGTCAGGAGAGTTATAGATACCCCGAACCTTATTACGAGTTGTCTGCGGGACCGGCGAGACAATCGAGACCTTTTGTCCGCAGACTGTATTAAGAAAGGTTGATTTTCCACAGGAAGGTCTCCCGACGATTGCGATAAAACCTGATTTCATTTTTTATTCCCCTTTACATTATGTTGATTCTCACATAGAGCAAGAAAAGCAATCTCAATACCATCCGGCGGCTTATATCACTCATGCGACAGAATAACCAACCATACCTTTAAGCATTGTAAAAAAGCACGATCAACACTATCAATCTTTTTACCTCACTAAAGATACTTATTTTAACGGATAATCTCAAGTTTTAAATTCCTTATTTTTCCTATTTCCTCTCAGATATAAATCTGATATGGTGAGGGGATATGAATATAAAAACTCTTATTGTATATAGTTGTCTTCTCTGCTTCGTTTCCGGGTGCGGGCCTGCAAGATTTTCCACAACACGCCTTGCAATAACCGAAGAATCTACCATCCCTGTCTCGATCATTATTTATGGGGATCAGACTCCGGATTGGGATAAAATATTCAAGGTTCTCGCATCCACATCCCGGCTCTATGACCACCGCATTCAGGGAAGTCCGGTTAACACACTGAATACAACACATCGGACGAAAGTTCCGGATAAAGTATACACCCTCTTAGCTTTAGGTCTGGATATTGCAGAACAGAGTAACGGCGCTTTTGATATTACCGTTCTTCCCCTTACACGTCTATGGAATTTTGACAATACCCCAAGACTCCCGTCTCAAAGGGAAATATCCGGGGTCCTTGGATTTGTTGATTATACAAAAGTATCTTTACCGGAAGATAATCGTGTCGTTATCCCGGAAAAAAGCGGGATTGATCTGGGGGGAATTGCAAAAGGAGCAATTGTCGATGATATTGCAGATTATCTGGAATCCCTGGGGTACCGGAATTTTCTTATCGAGGCCGGAGGGGATATTTTAGTCTCCGGACTAAAACCCCCGGGAAAGCAGTGGATAGTAGCTATTATTCATCCCCGGGATGAAAGTACTTTTTTCGGAAAGCTCGCTATCGGGAAATCCGGGAAACGCATGGCAGTGGTGACCTCGGGGGATTATGAACAATATTTTGAACGGGACGGAAAAAGATATCATCATATCATCGATCCCCACACCGGATACCCGGCGGAAAATATGATTTCCGTCACTGTGATTGCACCGACCTGCGCGGAAGCGGACGGACTTGCAACAGCCGTTTTTGTTCTTGGTCCTGAGAAGGGATTGGCTCTACTGGAAAAAAGAAAACAAACAGAAGGTCTTCTTATCTTCAACAAGGATGGAAACCTCGAATCAGTCATGACAGAAGAATTTTCATCTCTTTTTCAACGGGAATAAAAAAAGTGACCCGATTATTCTTTCCAATATTTATTATAAAAAAGCTTTAATTTTCTTTTCACCTCATAGGGAATAATATCTTTATCGGTCATCATGGCGAATTGCGCACTCTGATGGCATTCACACTCTTCCCGCTTATGAAATATTTTTATAATAGAAGGAAGAACTTCCCGGAATGCATCTATATTTCCTCTCATCCTTTCCATTACCATGTCAACAGTTACCGATTCTTCCGCCGGCCGCCAGCAATCATAATCCGTCACCATGGCGAGTAAGGTAAAACAAATCTCCGCTTCCCTCGCGAGCTTTGCTTCCGGGAGAGCTGTCATCCCTATGATATGAGCACCCCACTGCTTATAAACGAGTGATTCTGCTTTTGTTGAGAAAAGCGGCCCTTCCATTGTAAGAAGAGTCCCTGTTTTATGAAAAGAGCATTGGGTCTTTTTTAAAACCGATATTAACTCTTTTCTCATACGGGAACAAAAAGGTTCGGCAAAAGGCACATGTCCTACAATACCATCACCAAAATAACTATTCGAACGGCTCCGGGTCCTGTCAATAATTTGGTCACACACAACAAAATCTCCGGGTTTTATCTCTTCCTGAAGGGACCCCACAGCACTGATAGTGAGAATTTGAGAGACACCCAGGGACTTAAGTGCCCAGATATTCGCTCTGGAAGGAACTTCCGTTGGTAAAAGACGGTGTCCTTTCCCATGCCTGGGAAGAAATGCCACATCAATTCCATCGATATCGACAATCGATATCAGATCCGATGTCATTCCGAAAGGAGTGGGAATATCAACTTCATCGATAACCTTGACACCCTCTATATTATACAGACCACTTCCGCCGATAACTCCAAGTTTTATACGCATACACTCCTCCGTATTTAGTAATACACCCAATAAATATAATCGGAAGCCGACTACTGTCGGCATACACCACATATGTATAATCGGAAGCCGACTACTGTCGGCATACACCTTTTTTGTATAATCGGAAGCCGACTACTGTCGGCATACACCTTTTTTGTACAATCGGAAGCCGACTACTGTCGGCATACACCTTTTTTGTATAATCGGAAGCCGACTACTGTCGGCATACACCTTTTTTATACAATCGGAAGCCGACTACTGTCGGCATATGCAATAGTGTGACATGTGAAAAAAACATTTTCAAGAACTTATATTCAACTTTTATCTTGATTTTTTTTGTATCAATTTATAATATAGTGACATGATACATAGAAACGCTAAAGAAGAACAAGAGGAAAAAAAAGAAGATGCCCTGGCTCTTAAAATTTTAAAAACCAGGACAATTCTTATCTCAGGTGAGATTAATAAAGCTCTGGCAGAGAAAGTTATAAAACAACTCCTGCTCTTAGAGGCTGATGGAGACGATCCGATCAAGGCTTTCATTGATTCCCCCGGGGGTGATGCAGATGCCGGTTTTGCTATTTTTGATATGCTTCGATTTGTGAAGCCGGTTGTCCATACCATCGGGATGGGACTTGTGGCGAG